>CALFUK010000189.1 GCA_937929945.1 uncultured Saprospiraceae bacterium | reverse complement strand
GATCGAAGACTACGGTATCATTCGAGATTTCTTGTTGACACTGTCCAAATAATACCTTCAGCGAATCGAATTCTGATCTGACTTGGGCCTCATCTTCTGTGAAGCTGGCCATGCCCATTAAGCCGCGCACCGTGATGTTATTCATCGCCTGGCAGCTTTTTAGCATCGGTATCAGGTCATCTTGTGCTATGCCATATTTTGTTTCTTCTTGTGCTATTTTGACTTGCATCAGGACATCTATGCTGCGCTGGTGTTTGTGTGCCTGAGCGTCTATGACTTGAGCTAATTCCATGGAGTCCACAGAGTGAATCATGCTGACGAAGGGGGCGATGTATTTCACCTTATTCTTTTGCAGATGGCCGATCAAGTGCCACTTGATGTCTTTGGGCAGGGCCTCATATTTGGATGTCAGTTCTTGCACTCTATTCTCACCAAAGATACGCTGTCCTTCATCGTAGAGAGACATGATTTGCTCATTTGATTTCGTTTTGGATACCGCTACAAGTGTCGCACCGTACGGCTCTAAGTCTTGTCTAATCTCGTCGATCATATATGAGTAATGAAGGAAAGCTTGATTTGTTTATCGGCGGTGGCTGATCTTAGAAGAGGCCATTGAGTTCAGCATTGATCCGTTCGATGATTTGGCTGTAGTCTTCTGGTTTATTTTTGAAGTCTAACTTATCGGCGTCTACAATCAGGAGCTTGCCCTCTTTGTAGCCATCGATCCAGTCGTTGTAGCGTTGGTTTAGTTTTTTGAGGTAGTCCAGACTCATATTTCCTTCGTACTCGCGGCCTCGATCATGTATGTGAGAGACCAGGGTGGGGATATCGGCCTTCAGGTAGATCAGCAGATCAGGCGGCTTGATATTTTCTGCCATCGATTTGAAGAGGGTGAAGTAGGTGTCAAAGTCCCGAGACGACATCAGTCCCATCTCATGTAGATTGGGCGCAAAGATGAATGCATCTTCGAATATCGTCCTGTCTTGAATCACGATTTCTTCCCCCGCGAGGATTCTGGTGATCTGCTTGTACCGATGATTGAGAAAATAGATCTGCAGATTGAAGGCCCAGCGGTGCATGTCATTGTAAAAGTCACTGAGGTAGGGATTGCTTCCAGCTGACTCATATTGGGGTTTCCATCCGAAGTCTTTAGCCAGCTTCTCAGTGAGTGTGGTCTTCCCAGCACCGATGTTGCCAGCGACAGCTAGGTACTTGATGTGGGGTTTGGTATTATTCAAAAAACTAATATTAATTTATTCGTGAGTGGCTGTATAATACTGTAATTTCGTACGATACAGCAATTGCGAAAGATACAGTTAAAGTTCTGATATGAAAATAGATGATGCATTAATTTCTAAGTTGGAGCGCCTTTCCAGATTAGAGTTGGCGGTGGAAGAAAGAGCACAGATTAAAGTTGATCTGAATAACATATTGCAGATGGTGGATACCTTAGAAGAGCTGAATACAGATGATGTAGAGCCTCTCATCTATATGAATGAGGAGCATAAAGCGCCACGAGAAGACATCATATCGAATGAGCTTCCCCACGAAGCAGCCATCGCTAATGCACCTGTCTCAAGCGAGAGTGGACATTTTCTTGTGCCTAAAGTCATGGATAAATAATGGAGAATGTCATAGAGATCAACAATCTAAGAAAAACCTATGTCATGGGGACCGAGGAAGTGCACGCACTCCAGTCGGTATCATTAGACATAATGGAGAATGAATATGTGGCTCTGATGGGACCCTCCGGATCGGGGAAGTCTACGCTCATGAATTTGCTGGGCTGCCTGGATACGCCTACATCAGGCCAATACTTTCTTAACAAGGAGGATGTAAGCAGCATGGACGACTCTGAGTTGGCGGAAATCAGAAATCGTCAAATTGGATTTATATTTCAAACCTTCAACCTGCTACCGAAGCTCTCATCCCTAGAAAATGTGGCCTTACCATTAGTCTATTCTGGGATGTCCAAGTCAGATCGGCTGGACATTGCCTATGAGACATTGGCTAATGTAGGTCTGGGTGATCGAGTCGATCACAGGCCAAACGAGCTCTCAGGAGGCCAGCGTCAGCGGGTCGCTATCGCTAGAGCACTGGTGAATAAGCCAGCCATCATCTTGGCAGATGAACCCACTGGTAACCTGGATACCAAGACCTCCATCGAGATCATGTCCATATTTGAAGAGATTCAGGAAAAAGGAAACACCATCATCGTGGTGACTCATGAGCCAGACATCGCAGAGCATGCTCACAGAATCGTAAGACTAAGAGATGGACTCATCGAGTCTGATATGAAGAATGAGATCATCAGAAAGTCCTCAGATCCAGCTCACCGCTACAACACGCACTAATCACAGGTAGATTGAAAATATATACTAAAACAGGAGACGCAGGCACCACTGGCCTTTTTGGCGGAGATCGCATATCGAAGGATGATATGAGGATAGAAGCCTATGGCACTGTCGATGAGCTGAATGCTCAGATAGGTGTCTTGCGGTCAGTCATGGCGACCATGGAGCAGGTAAAGATCCATGATGCTTTTCTCAATGAGGTCCAGAAGGAGCTTTTTGTGATTGGATCAGAGCTAGCCAGTAAAGATCCGTCAGCTTTACAACTTAAGAGCATCACTGATAAGCACATAGAATCGATAGAATCTCAGATTGATGACATGCAAGCTGAGCTGGAATTACTCAAAACCTTCATCTTGCCTGGGGGACATGCATCGGCTGCAGCTAGTCATGTGTGTCGTACAGTATGCAGGAGGGCAGAAAGGCGAGTCGTGACCTTAGCGGAGCATGAGCCCATCTCGGCTGATGTGGTAAAATACCTCAATCGGCTCTCTGATTATTTTTTCGTCTTGTCGCGTATGTTGAATCAGTCGATGGGTCACGCAGATATAGCCTGGATACCAGAAAAATAGAAGTTTCCCAGCATTCTCTTACATTTGACCATAATTCAGATTAGATATTAGCCATTATTTAAGATATGTCGGATAAGCAAAATCAGGTTTCTTTTAAATCATCAGATGGGTTAAAGTACCTAATGGCTTTCTGTGTCGTCGTCCTGATAGCCTTCTTATGTCGACCACGCTTACAAGAATCAGTGTATAAAGCGGGTGATACCTGGAGCGACGATCCGCTGATTCTGGAGCAAGATATCAGAATAGACCAGACTGTATCCCCTTCAAGGGTGCTCGTATTCGATAATACGCAGAAGAATAAGCTGCAGCAGAGTATAGAAGCACTCTACCAATCCACAAGCGAAGAGTCACTGGCTAAAGAGAAGCTAAAAGACTTAAAAGCGGAGGTGGAGAGGTACTATAAAAATGGAGTCTATTCAGATAATACGCGTGCCTCTGTCGGATCAGAAATGGCCTACCTGCTCAATGGTGATGATGTGGATAAGCAGCGCTTTGATGGTGATATGACCCCAGTGACAGCGGTGAAAGCTGATCTGCAGACCTGGGTGAAGAGCAATCTGCCAGGGTTAGAATTCGAAGTCAATAAAATCATAAATAAGCAGCTGGCTAGCAATCTTCGCACAGCGGAGTCAATACCTGAGGCCCTCAAAGGTAAGCTGGTAGAAGAACAGATTATACCTACGGGGACCACCATTATCTCGACGGGTGACGTCGTGACCGTAGATCGCTTAGACCTGATCGAAAGAGCTAAGCAGAAGGCTGCCATATTTTCCTTTGCAGACTTTACTCTGATTTCCTTTTTGGGTTATCTGCTGCTGATCCTCCTGATCATTGGCGCTTTAATTCTCTATTTACAGTTTAATCATCCTACGGTATTTCAGGGTCTGAATAACCTGGGGTTTATCTTATTGTTCCCTGCGATCATTGCATTGTTGGTCTACTTTTTAGAGGGGAATGGGATGAGCATATACCTCATTCCTTTCTGTGTGGTACCGATCATCATTATGAATTTTTTCGATGAGCGGCTGGCACTATTTGTCCATATCGTAGTGGTACTCATTGCCAGCTTCATGTCAGTCTTGGATTACGAATTCACCTTTATCGAAATATTGGCTGGTATTGTCACAGTCCTCTTTGTGAGCGAGACCCGCTATTGGAATCAGTTTTTCAAAGCGATACTAATCATATTCGCGACTTACATCTTAGGCTACTTGGGTCTATCCTTAATTAATGCAGAGGACTTCTCTGGCATTGATTGGAAGCCCTTTGTCTTCTTTGTCGTGAGTACTGTCATGACTCTATTAGCCTATCCATTCATCCCTCTCATAGAGAAGATGTTTGGCTTTACCAGTTCCATCACCTTAGCCGAGCTGACAGATATGAATAGCCCACTGATCAAAGAGCTCTCCATCAATGCACAAGGGACGCTCCAGCACTCTCTGCAAGTGTCTAATCTGGCAGAGGCAGCTACTGAAAAGATAGGAGGTAATAGCCTCTTGGTCAAAGCTGCAGCACTATATCATGATATTGGTAAGCTGCACGACCCACAGGCTTTCATCGAAAATAATAAGGGGCATAATCCCCATGATCATCTGACTAATTTCGAAAGTGCGCGTAAGATCATCGATCATGTCATCAAAGGAGAGGAGATGGCTAAAAAAGCTAAGCTACCCAAGCTACTCACAGACTTCATCATGACCCACCACGGGACTACGAGAGTCGAATACTTTTATCGGAATCAACTAAAAGAACAACCCGATCGAGAATTTGACGAAAGTCTATTTCGCTATCCTGGCCCTAAGCCTAAATCCAAAGAGCAGACCATCCTCATGATCGCTGACTCCTTAGAAGCGGCATCCAAGAGCCTCAAAAGCCCTACAGGTCAAGATATCGATCAGCTGGTGGACAATATCGTCAGCTATAAGATGAAAGAAGGCCAACTGGACGAGAGTGAGCTAACATTTCACGAGCTGGAAGAATGTACCGTCGTCTTCAAGTCCTTACTCAGGAGTATCAATCACGTCAGGGTAGAATACCCCGATGAAGTCAAACCTTCTTAGGGACTGATCGTTTTATCCCCGTAATATTTCATGTGTCATGACGAATAAGCAAATAGCCAACTCATTCAATCTATTAGGTAAGCTGATGGAGCTCCACGGAGAAAACCCATTCAAAGTCAGATCCTACTACTCTGCCTACCAAGCGCTGCGTCGGCTGGATAGACCGATCGCTGACATGACAGAAGAAGAGAGAGCTGAGATCAAAGGCGTAGGCAAAGCCATCCAGGCTAAGATAGGCGAGCTCATAGAGGCTGGCCAGATGAATACACTCAATCGCTACATCGAGATGACGCCGCCTGGAGTCATCGAAATACTCAGTATCAAAGGGCTGGGACCAAAGAAGGTCCAGACCATCTGGAAGGAAATGGAGGTGGAGTCACCTGGTGAGCTGCTCTATGCCTGTCACGAGAATAGGCTGATGGAAATGAAAGGCTTCGGCGCTAAGACACAGGCAGATGTCATCAAAAAGCTCAACTTCTATCTATCTTCTAAGGGGCAGATACTATACCCGACAGCTGAGACACTGGTCGCAGAAATCACAGATCGGATCAGTGATGCCCATCCCCAAGCGATGGTCAATGCAGTGGGCGAATACGCGATGAAGCAGCCGATCATCACCTCCCTTGAAATACTCATCAGTGAAGACATAGAGGTGGGTACTCTCTTAGGTGACGCATATGAGTTTGGGGAGGAAGGAGCCACTTATCATGGCGTCCAGCTGGATGTAGAAGTCGTGGATGAAGCGACATTTTTATTAGAGACGATCATGCGTAGCAGTGGGCAGGACCTGCTGGATGAGCTGGAGGATCGACTGGTAGAGCATGAAGGACTCGAGGATGAAGAAGAAGTCTTCGAGGCGAATGGCCTGAGCTATATCCCACCTGAAATTAGAGATTACCCTAATGCTTCCTTAGAAACATTGGTAGATATTGCGAGCGAATTAGTGGCGGAAGAGGACATCAAAGGAGTGGTCCACAGCCATACCACCTACAGCGACGGCTTATACTCCGTGCAGGACATGGCCGAATACAGCCAGGAGCTGGGCTACGAATACCTTGTCATAACTGACCACTCTAAGTCAGCCTTCTATGCTAATGGGCTGAGTGTGGAGCGGGTAGAGATGCAGCAGCGAGAGATCGATGAGGTGAATGCGGGTATGGCAGATTTCCAGGTATTGAAAGGGATCGAGTGCGATATACTCTACGATGGCAGTATGGATTATGAAGACCATATATTGGAGACCTTTGACTTAGTGATCGCATCCATCCACTCCCAGCTCAAGATGGACGAAGCCAAGGCTAATGAACGGCTGATCAGGGCTATAGAACATCCGCAGGTGAAAATGCTCGGCCATATGACGGGTAGACTACTGCTCTCCAGAGAGGGATATCCTATAGATCATGCCAAGATCATAGATGCCTGCGCTGCTAATGGGGTATGCATCGAGCTCAATGCTAATCCTCACCGGCTGGATATAGATTACCGCTGGATTAAACAAGCGATGGATCGTGGCGTTATGATATCTATTAACCCTGATGCACATAATAAAGAGGGCATAAAGGATATCAAATTTGGCGTTTTAGCTGCCAGAAAAGGTGGTCTTTCGAAGGAAATGTGCCTGAATTCATTGACTTATGAGGCCTTTAGAGGCTGGCTTAGCCAATAAGAGTAAAATTAATTGTTAATCAGCTGTTAATCGCAGTTTGGATTGATTCTTGAAGTCATGAAATAGATTTATTTGCCATACATTTGTATCATATATTATAAAATTGTTTAATCACAAAAATTTACATAATGAAATCTTTTAAGTTAATTATGGCCTTTGCTGCCTTTGCAATGTTTGCATTCACTGCTTGCCAAGATGGTGCATCGACTAAGGATGCTGCAAGAGAAAGCTTAGCTACAACTAACACGACTACGACCACTCCAGCAGCGACGCCTACGGCTACACCACAGGCTAATATTCCTGCAGGTCCATTGACCACAATCGAATTCCCAGAGACTACATTCGACTTTGGAGAAATCGAAGAAGGTGAAAAAGTAAACCACGTATACAAATTCACTAACACTGGAAGTGAGCCTCTCATCATCAGCAATGCTAAAGGTAGCTGCGGATGTACTGTGCCAGACTGGCCAAGAGAGCCAATCCCAGCAGGTGGAACAGGTGAAATCAAAGTACAGTATGATTCTAAAGGTAAAGGGACTCCAGAAGGAAGAGCTGAATCTAAAAGAGTCACTCTAACAGCTAACACTGACCCAGCTAACTCATACTTGACGATCAAAGGAAAAGTATTCAAGCCAGCTGGTGCTGAAGGATAGTATCCGAATAGCAGTAAAGAAAAAAAAGGTCATGAGCTTCGGTTCGTGGCCTTTTTTTTGGTTTAAGGGCATTTTAAAATTGTGTTAAGGCGTAACATAATGGCGGTGATTCGCGTACTTTTAGAAAAACAGCAAGCTCATGAAACGCTATCTACTCATTTCGTTCTTATTACTCTTAGGACTAAGCTCGTGTAAGTCCAGCTATCAGTATACGGAGATCAAGCCTGCGGAAGTTTCAGAAATGTCAGGCGATAAGCTTCCATTTAGTAGAGATAACTATGATCATTTGGAGATTAAGACGGCATTCGTCGGCTTTGCATCTGACTATATGATTTATCAGCTGGAGCTGCATAACCATACATCAGAGGACCTCGAGATTAATTACACAGATGTCGATATAGAATACGAAGATGGCTTCATTCTCAATGCCCGCCAAAAGTATAAATTCATTGACTTTCTGAAAGAAGAGAAGTCATCAGTGAAGAGACAGAAGAAGACAACTACCATTGGTAATATTTTGATTGGCGGGCTTGGCATTGCTTCCATCTTTGCGGGCGGCGGTAATGGCGTAGAAGGAGTCCTCTATGCTCTGGAGACCACGGCATACGTCGCAGAAGATCACCGTAATTATAATCTGGTAGAAGGCAGCATAGAAGATGAGATCAAGTACATCGAAGACTGGGTGCTGTATGAAGGTGTTATCCCCGCTAAGTCAATGCTGAGCACTGATGTCATATTCCCCATTTCGGAGGCGGACTTTGACTTCGACTTAGTGCTCCAGATCGGCGATGACGAATACAGAATACCATATTCCAGCATTATTAGAGAGGGGAGACGGTAGATGATGTTAATGTAGAAAGGTGAATATATGGTGCTAAATTTTCAGGAATTTACTGCTGTTATTCTTCTCTTATCTTCAGGCAAGATGGGTGAAACTTAGAATTTTACACACTTCAGACTTTCCTAAATATCCACTTACTTTTTTCGGAATAATTTGCTTGGTAATAAGTTAGAGATGCTAATCTGCGAAAGTAAGGGATTACACAGGAGCTTAGCCACCATTGATGTGATGTAGCATTTTTTGTAGCGCTCTGACTCTATGGCTGATTTTGTTTTTTACAGCTGCACCGAGTTGAGCTGATGTCTGATCATATCCTTCTGGTATAAAGATGGGATCATAGCCAAAGCCTTTTTCGCCTTGCTTAGCACCGCTGATCTTGCCATCCAGAATGCCCTCAAATAGATACTCCTGGTCGTCGAGGATGAGTGCTATGATGGCTCTGAATCTGGCGCTTCGATCAGCGTGATGTATAAGCTTAGTCAGGACGAGGTCCATGTTTTGATCATTGTCTCGCTGAGGACCAGCATACCTGGCCGTGATCACACCTGGTGCGCCGTCCAGTGCATGCACTTCCAATCCAGAGTCTTCCGCGAATACATTTTGGCCATATTTCTGATGGATGAATCTGGCTTTGATGAGCGCATTTTCTTCCAGTGTCGCACCCGTCTCCTCGATGTCTTCATGATGTCCCAGGTCATGGAGCCCGATGAGTTCTACATGTGGCGGGAGTACGGCATTTACTTCTTCTAATTTGTGAGCATTACTGGTGGCGAAGATGAGTTTCATAGGCTGTATATATTGGGCTGAATGTTTTTAGCTGGTTACCCATGTCTAATCGACAAATGGACTGCGCTAGTTTTTTGAGTTAGCCCTTTTTATTTGAACACTTGTTGCAGGGCTTCCCACAGAGGCTTTTTATACTCGGGTTTCTGAATGATGGCTGGTAAGCCGTGGGAAAATAAGATTTGTTTATCATGCATAGTCTGTGGCTGATAGAGCCGAGCCTTAATATTCAGACCTAAGTCCTTTGGAGATATGCCAAACACTAAGATTTGCTGGATCGCATGGTTTTCGAATAAGCCAGCTATGCTTTGACCTTGTTCCTCCTCTGACACGGTGATGAGTGTTGTGTCATCCATTGATCTTTTGACGGCTCCGAGCATTTTGCTGAGCAGCTCCTTGTCTTTATCTGATGATTCTGTCGCCTTCAGAAGCACGACTGTAAGACATGGTTCTGTTTTCGCAGCTCCGTGTAGTGGAGCTTTGATCTGATAGTATTGGATATTTATTTGATCTAATATCAATGAATCATTGAATTTTAGTTTAAACGTCTTTACCTTTCGACCGTGAAATTAAGTCATTAAATCGAATTAGTATGTACTCAATTAAGATCAATAAAGTCGCAGAATCAAGACTTCCGCAAGTAGACTTAAATAACATCCCTTTTGGACGTGTATTTACTGATCATATGTTCACCGCTGATTACATCAATGGAGAGTGGACTAATTTGGAAATTGTACCTGTGAAAGACTTCAGTATACATCCCGGTAATTTGACACTTCACTACGCACAGTCGATTTTCGAAGGAATGAAGGCTGCTGCCAATCCTGATGGAGTACCTCTATTACTTAGACCAGAGATGCACGTAGAACGACTAAATCGATCTGCTGATCGTATGTGCATGCCAGCGGTACCAGAGGCTATGTTTCTGGAGGCCATCCATAGCTTAGTCGGATTAGAGAAAGACTGGATACCCTCATCAGAAGGAAGTTCACTATACATCAGGCCCTTTATGTTTGCGACGGATGAGTTTGTCGGTGTCGCCGTATCTGAGACATATAAGTTTGTGATATTGACACTTCCCGTCGGACCATACTATGATAAGCCTGTCAGCCTGAAAGCTGATACAGAGTACGTCAGGGCTGCACCTGGAGGTGTGGGAGATGCTAAGACGGCTGGTAATTATGCCGCCTCACTCTATCCAGCTAAGAAGGCTAAGGCAGAAGGTTATGATCAGGTCCTGTGGCTGGATGGCAAAGAATTCAAATACATACAGGAGGTAGGGACGATGAATATCTTCTTCGTCATCGACGGTACTGTGGTCACACCAGCGTTTAACGGAGCTATACTACATGGCATCACCAGAAACAGCATCATACAGATACTCAGAGATGAGGGCCACACTGTAGAAGAGAGAGAGATCTCGATTGATGAAGTCATCAAAGCGCATCAGGATGGTAATCTATCAGAGGTATTTGGTACGGGCACAGCTGCTGTGGTATCACCAGTCCATCGCATTGGGTATCAAGGTGAGAATTATGACATTGATGTAGACTCATTCACAATCGCACCCTTCGCGAAGCAATACATCTCTCAACTGAGACGAGGTCAGATCGAAGACACCAGAGGCTGGATCGTCAAAGTAGAGGAGCCCGTCTTAGCTTAGTGACTACCGAGCAGGTCGTATACAGAGATACGGGTATCATGTCCTACGCTGATGCCTGGGCGCTGCAGGGCTCATTACAGCAATCACTAATCGCGGATAAGCGAGCTGGAATCATTAGTCCACATCACTTATTGTTTTGCGAGCATTATCCTGTATACACACTGGGTAAGAGTGGGTCTAAGGATCATCTGCTGATTGACACAGACACCACAGAAGAGTTTGAATTTTTCAAGATTAACCGAGGTGGCGATATCACCTACCATGGGCCAGGCCAGCTCACGGTTTATCCTATTTTTGATTTGGATCGCTTCTTTACCGATGTGCATCGCTATGTGCGTTATTTAGAAGAGACCGTCATCAGGACCTTAGCTCACTTTGAGATCAGATCTAAACGAATCGAAGGCTTCACAGGCGTATGGATCGACTTACCCGCTGGAGCTCAAGAAAGAAAAATATGTGCCATCGGCGTTCACTTAAGTCGCTGGGTGACTCTACACGGCCTGGCCTTGAATGTGGATCCTGACCTGAGCCATTTTGACCATATCATCCCGTGTGGCATCGACGACGCCAATAAAAGCGTTAGCTCTATGAGGCGAGAGTTAGGGACGGAAATCGATATGGAGCAAGTGAAGAGGCGCCTTCGCCAAGAATTTGCAGAGGTGTTTCAGTTCAATTTTATGCCGTAAGCACGAGGTATCCAAAATATTGTGGGTACGTTGAATCCAAGATACCCAGCAATAAAAAATCATCCATTTGATTGCCATTTTATTCATAAAAAATGATCGAATCATGAAAGGAATACAAATTTTAATAACAGTCATGTTGGTCCTGATGTGCATCGGCTGCGCTAAGGAAGAAGAACCGATCATCGAGGAGACGCCAGTTGAAAATTTTAGGCTGAGCGAAGCCCAACAATATTACCTGGAGATCGCTCTGGGTACAGAATTTGGGAATTCCACGGACAGGATTAAAAAGTGGGGAGCTGACCTCAGGATATTTGTTAGTCACGAGGGGGAAGATGAGCTTATAGAAGAGTTTGGAAAGATCATCGAAGACATTAACTCGATGAGTCAGTCAATCAAGCTGTTTCAAGTCGACAGGCTGGCACTGGCTAATGCAGTGGTCTTTCTCAGTGATGCAGCTACCTACGCGGCCTATGAGCCATCTGCAGCAAGTATAGTAGAAAGTAACTGGGGCGCCTTCTGGCTCATGTGGAATAGTGGCTGCATGATCGACAGAGGGAGTATGTATGTCGATATCACTAGAGTCCAAGAGCTAGACTGCAGGAAGCATCTCCTGCGTGAAGAGCTTACCCAGATGCTCGGGCTCATGAATGATGCAGACAGCTATGATGACAGCATTTTTTACCAGCCATGGACCTGTGGGCCGGCCTACAGTGACATCGATCGTGAGCTGATCGAGATTCACCTGGATCGCAGAATTGAGGCTGGGATGACCAGTAGTGATGTGGTGAAGGTGTTCCGAGATTTCTAAGTAGTGTGTAGAATGGATATCGTGGGTACGATTCATGCACGGATATCGTAGGTACGATTCATACATGAATACCGTAGGTACGATTCATGCATGGCTATCGTAGGTGCGATTCATACATGAATACCGTAGGTACGATTCATACATGAATATCGTGGGTACGTTGCACGCAAGGTACTACGTTCAATCAAACTTCCTTCCGCTGCGATCCGTCATGGTCGCACTGCCTTGCTGCGTGCCTAATATGATGATGTCTTGGATATTGACGTGTTTAGGTCTGGTAGCGATGAAAAGTATGGTGTCGGCTATGTCCTTGGACGTGAGCGGATTAAAGTCTTCGTAGATCTTGGATTTCTCTTCGTCACCGTGAAATCTGACTAAGGCAAATTCTGTCTCCTCGACGTGAGCAGGGGAGACCATACTCACTCTGATATTATGCTGGAAGAGGTCTAGGCGCATGGATCTGGTCAGTGCTTCCACGGCAGATTTTGTAGCGTTGTAGACATTGCCTTTCGGATAGACCTCATGGCCGGCTATAGAGCAGACATTGATAATGTGTCCCTTTCTGCGTTCTACCATTTGTGGGCTGATGAGACGGGTCATGTAGAGCAGGCCTTTCAGATTGGTATCGATCATGATCTCCCAATCGTTGACATCGCCCTCATGGATGGGGTCCATGCCTGATGCCAGTCCAGCATTATTGATGAGTATATCGATCTGCTTTAGGGGTTCTGGAATAGAGGCGACGGCTGCTTCGCAGGCGGCTCTGTCTCTGACGTCATAGCAGAGCGGATGCACTATGGTGCCATATTTAATCTTGAATTTTTCCGAGATTGTCTTCAGTCGATCGGCTCGACGGCCAGTGATGATCAGATTGTAGCCCCGCTTAGCAAAGAGCTTAGCGGTCGCCTTGCCAATGCCAGACGTCGCCCCTGTGATCAAGACAGTTTGTGCTGGTTTTTTACTCATGATTCTTCGCGTAATTCTTTGACTATTTTCTTAAACTCTCTGTTAAAAATCTTGTACTCCTCTGTGGCTGGGCCTGCAAAGCCTGTGTGGACTCGCCTGATCAGATTATTCTTATCGACGAATAGGAGTGTCGGGTAGGAGAGTATCTTACTGATCTGTGGTATCTTTTTTGATGCTTCTGCCTTGTCATAGTAGCCTCCGTAGAGCACAGGGTAGGGCACCTCGAATCTGGACTGGAAGGTCCTGATGGCTGCTAGCCCTTTATCTTTGTCTCGGTATCGCTCGAAGCTGAGGGCGATGACCTCTACATCGTCAGGTTGCCCTTCTTTCAGATAGTCGATCAGGTAGTTCGTCTGATCCTTACAGTTGGGACACCAGGTACCCATGATTTTTACAATCTTGACTTTGCCATCATACTGAGGGTCAGCGAGAGATACCATATCTCCATTTCCATTTGGAAAACTGAAAGACAGGGGCTCCTGTATATTCACAGGTGATGTAAGATCAAAAGGACTGCTGAGCTCATAGTCATCATCCCTTACCGATTCGAATAGGCCCTTATAATGGCTGCCAGAGAAAAAGGTGCCCAGTAGCTCACCATCATCCATGACCTTGCCATGGAATAAGAAGGCATGCGAACCATCGAAGCAGCTGAGTGAAAATTTATTTTTTCTGACTTGACCATCAAGATACCTGTAATCTCCCGTCTCCGTGAGGAAGGTGCCCGAGAGTTGGTTTCCATCTTGCTCAAATACTCCAATGGCTGGATACTCATCCTCTGTATCCTTGTCAAAGAGGGTGCGCCATCGGCCCGAGATGTCTTGATCTGGGGCTGTGCCGTCATTTTTAAATCGATGCGACTGACCGTGGTAGGCGACGAAAGGGATTCTGTATTTCTCTCGGTAGTTGACCACCCACTCGCCTTGGAGTACATTCTCTACATAGATCGCCTTGATGTATGTGTCAAATACAGGAAACTTTATCAATACCGTGTCTTTTGCGACAGCCATGTCTCTGCCATAGAAGATGTCGTCCACGATGATGCGCTCCTCTCCATTGATCAGCTCTATGTAGAAAGAATCGCGCGTCGCGTATTTCACCTCGAATGTGAAGGGTAGCTCGATGTTATCCTGGAGCACAGGCATATCATCATCTCCCGCATTGATCGAGACCTTATCTTCGAGGGTCAGGGTAGCTCTCCAGACGCCAGGAGCCAACTTAGAAAATTCATGATCAGCCTCGACACAGCCTGTAAATAGGCTGAGTGTCAGTGCTATAAGCAGTAAGAATGGTTTTGTCATGAGCTTTTGTCTCCTACGAAGTGATCTTGTTTATATTTGAATAAGATATTGAAAGTGGTCAGACTGCCATATATCCTCGTAATGTATTGCTGTAGATTAACCTTTTCTTCATCAGAAAGTTTGCTGCTGTTGATTCTTTGTTCCATGACGCGCAGTCTATCCCTCACCATCACGATCTTATGGAAGAAGGTATCTATGGGGATCTCTTTAGACTTCATGCTCTCATCTCCTGGCTTCAAGATCATGACCCCATCTGTCCACTTATCACCTAAGTCGATGGGTTGGGAGATATCTGAAAAATGATTCAGTATTTTGATCAGTGATTCTTCAGCTTCGTCAAAGGTCACTCGCTCGCTGTAGGGTATGGCCTCGATGATTTCCCAGCTGTTATATTCTTTACCTACGAGCTTGATACCGTATAGTATGAATGATACATTATAAGCAGCCACATCTACGCTGATGACCACTCCATCTCCATAAGCAGGGTGCTTCACTCTTGACCCTATTCCTAATATTTCCATGGTTACACCTATTGTTTTAATAATGGTTAGTGATTGATTTATTTTACCTCATCATAGCGATCGTCCCAATTTTTCACCTTGGGCTCGCCTAATTTTCCGACTGATTTAGCAACGATCATGGCTACAGCCGCATCACCTGTGACATTCACCACCGTACGGCACATATCCAGCGGTCTGTCCACAGCGAAGATCAGTGCCAGCCCTATAGCCAACTTCTCGGCAGGTAGCCCTACGGCTTCGAGTACGATGACCAGCATGATCATGCCTGCTCCAGGCACTGCAGCTGACCCAATCGAGGCCAACGTCGCTGTCATAATAATGGTGAGCTGATCTCCAAAACTTAGATCAAATGAAAGCGCCTGAGCTATGAAGACGGCAGCGACTGCCTGATAGAGGCTGGTGCCGTCCATATTAATGGTAGCGCCCACGGGGCAGACGAAGCTGGTGACTTCTTTTTCGACGCCTAAGTGTTCTTCCACGCGCTCCATGGTGACAGGCAGGGTCGCCGCACTGGAGCTGGTAGAGAATGCTAAGAGCTGTGCCGGACTGATGCCCTTGAGAAACCAGATGGGAGACTTCCTTACGACTAAGACCATGGCCAGCACGTAGACTCCAATCATCAGTATCAGGCCTAAGACCACCGAGATGGCATAATAGCTGAGTGCTTTAAATAGGTCAGGATTAGAGGTCTCGACGACCAGCGATGCTAAGAGGGCGAAGACGGCGTATGGCGCTATCAGCATGATCAGATCGACCATCTTCAAGATGATGTCGTTAAATCCATCAAAGAAGTCTTTTACGGGTTTGCTTTTAAGGGGGTCAACTAGTAGCAGGCTGATGCCGAAGAAGATGGCGAAGAAGATCACCTGCAGCATATTGCCGTTGCTGGATGCAGCACCGAATATATTCTGTGGTACCATATCTACGACGAATTGCAAAGGCCCTTTTTCCTTTTGCGCTAAGGCCTGGTCCACCCGTGCAGCTCCTTCTCCAGAGTAGGACTGTGTGAGCTGATCTAAGGTCTCTTGACTGACACTGGCACCTGGCTGGATCACATTGACGACTAATAGGCCTATACTCACGGCGATCACCGTGGTCAAGATGTAGATCAAGATAGTCCGGCCACCGATCGCCGAAAATTTAGAGATGTCCTTCAGATCTGCTATGCCTTTGATCAGAGAGGCAAAGATCAAGGGTATGGCGATTAATTTTAGCAGGTTGATGAAGATGGTGCCCATAGGCTTGATCCAGTCTCTCACGAAGTCTGGACCCCAGCCGGTCTGTGAGATGACGATGCCAAATAGCACTCCCAGTACCATCCCCAATAGAATCTGCCAATGCAGCGCCAGTTTTTTCATATTATGTGAAATAAGTGATGTGTAAATATAGTATTTGAAAAATGGAATAGATAGCGCCAAGACCAACTCATTTTTCATCGATCTCTTGGAGGAATAGGCCGATCTTCTCAGAATGAGTCTGATGTGTTTCTTAAATTCAGCTATAGGTGGACTCAGCATGTCTCTTTTGAGACTTATACCAAGATACTATTCTGATATACACTGCTTATGAGAGATGCTTGCTTTGTATTGGTATTGGATACTTTTAGGTCCTGTGGTTCATTCTCATAGCATACTTAAGCGTATGCATCAGACAGGGAGAGATATTTAAAAGGCATAGCCCAGAGATAATGAAATCGGAGATGCCCGAAACTGCTGTGTCTGGCCTCCAGTGGCCAGCACAGCGAATAAGTGAGAATAGACCGATAAATCAATTGTGAAAGAATCTTGAATTCTTGTGCCTATGCCAGCGCTGAAACCTAAGTCGACTCTGGAGTCGAAGGATAAGAACTCTGTGCTACTCTCCGTTACTGGATTGAGGGCGACTCTTTGCAGGTTAAATCCGTCTTTGAGAATGATGCCGTATGATAGACCAGCATATATGCTAGGCTGTATAGGATTGTCTTGGAAAGTATATTTTAGTTGAAATGGAATATTGATGAGCAGGGCCTCGGCCTCAATGAAGATGTCATTGAATGTACTTCTACCAGCATCGATTCTATTAGAGAAGGAAATTAGGTTGACTCCTCCCTGAAATCCAAAGCCATTATCATTCAATAACTCTAATAATATTCCACCACCAAGGTTTACCTTGGACTCTGCCTCCTCATTGTTGATGCTTGCGGAAGTGACGATACCGGGGTAAGCCAGAGACAGATATATTCTCTTTAGGATTTTTAATTTTCGATATTTCACGACTTCAGTGTATGTGCCTGCCGATTTGTTATAGCGATTAATGAACTCTTTCATTTTAGATTCGATGAATTGTAGCTTATCGACTTCTCTAAATAATTCGTGGTTGTCTTGTACAATTGTCTTGAGATTGCTTACGTATTCATTGTTGGCAGTAATCTTATTATCAATGAGGGTTTCAGTTCGTTTTAGGTCATACCTCTGTCCGTCTTTGATCGCAATGAACTCAGTGAGCTTACGCTCGTTAGCTCCGAGGTAGAGAGAGATAGTTCCCCTGGATAATCGCCTGTAGAAAGAAGAACTGCCATCTTTGGAGAATGACTTGTATAGTTGGCCTTGTTTGGAAAACTCGTTGACTTCTGATGCCGTGTAAGAATTGTAGGAGGAACTATTATCAGCTTTGATCTTTACCACTTGATCGTAGTTATTCTGGTTTTTAATCTCTCCCGTGATCTTATTTCCATCATGCTCGATGACATAATCTTGAGCCATACTCTGCTTACACATACTACATAGAATGCAAACGATGATCAGATGATATAAGATTTTTGTGCTCATTTTCTTAGATATTGAGTTGTTTAAAATATTGTGTTTTTACTACGGATCGGCTGTATCGGGAGTCGTGACCAAGGAGCGATTCCCTGATCACGGCTTATTGTGAGAAGTTTTTTATTGGCCCATATCGACATTTAAGTTTCCTCCTAAAGCTTTGATTACCTTATGTATTGTTTCAAATTGAGGTTTTGATCCTTTTGCTAATGCTTTGTAGAGACTTGGCCTGCTCATACCTGTTTGCTTTGCAATGTTAGTCATTCCTTTAGCTTTTGCTATATGACCAATTGCACCTATTAGATCTTCAGTATTACCCTCTTCTAATGCATTGTTTAAGAATTCCTCAATCATCATTTCGTTGTCCAAATATTCGGTAATTTTAAATTTTGATACTTTGACTTTAGGCATATTATTTTTTCGTTTTATAATTCTTTAATATAGTTCGTGCTCTTTTGATATCGTTTGATTGACTTGTTTTTGTTCCCCCGTTTAAAAGAAGTACAATTGTATTTCCTTGTTTGCTCATATAAACTCTATATCCTTTGGCGTAGTGAATTCTAAGTTCTCTAATTTCACCACCTATTGACTCGCAATCACCAAAATTTCCTTGATCTTGTATCCTCTGGATTCTAAGTAGAATCTTTGCTGCTGCTCTTTTGTCTCTTAGTTTCCTAAACCACTTGTCAAATTCATCTGTTTTGAGTATTTAGTACACATTACAAATGTATTCATTAGGAGACAATTTGTCAAATGATGTTTATAAGGATTTTAGTATTTAAAGTTTATCGATTTGAACTGATTT
>CALFUK010000188.1 GCA_937929945.1 uncultured Saprospiraceae bacterium | reverse complement strand
ATGCGCGTTTAATTAAATTTAAATTTGGAAAATGAAGAAGAAAAGTCGGCTGACGATGGTTGCTTATCCACACGTATGATGATTTACAGGACGATGAACTCCTGAATAAATTGAATCGTCAGACGACTCAGGTTGCTTTTTTATTTGATGCGTTTGCCCTAAATGTTTTTTGTCTTTTTTTCCTAATCTGGTAAAGCGAGCACCATAGAAGAGAGACCGCTTCGCTGTGAGAAGAGAGATTTTCTATGAAAAAAATTAAGCACTAAACAACGACAAAAAATCCTCAACAGAAATTCTCCTTACCTGCATAGCGATTCCTTGCATTTCTTTGTAGCTGTCTTTTTTTGCTTCGCTCGGTCGAACAAAATTAAAATTCATATATCGCCAGAAAGCAGTGGCGGTGGCGGCATAGACTGTAAAAGCTTGCAATGCCTTTTTTTCGTTTTCCTCCAGTGGATTTTTATGTTGATAAGCTTTTAACAGGTGTTGCGATTTTTCAAGATGGAGTTCTTGCTTAAAGGTGCAAGTTCCGACGAGTGTCATACCTATATCGTAGATTCGATAGTAAGAGGCTGCCTCCTCAAGATCCATGATCGTGACCTGTCCGCTTTCTGGATTGGTGATGACATTATTATAAAAAAGATCGCTGTGAATTAGTGTCCGAGGCAGATCATCTTCTAGAAAAGAACGGATATAAGCCGTATTTGATATGTGCTTCTCCTTTGGGTTCTTCAAATAGCAATTCGCCTACAGGTGGAACTACACAGTTGTCCTTGCTGTATTTTATGAAGCCTTCTTCCATGGCTGCAACAATGTCTATATTGGAAAGTAATGGCTTGATTTCTTTTAATGTCAGGATGGACTTCATGGTGTAAATATAGTGGACTTGTACAGCCTTAACAATGAGATCGCTATTTAAATATGTAATGGCAGAATTGTATGATTGTAAAATTGCGTAATTACTGACAAGCGACATTTTACAATCGCAACACTAAACACAAACAAACTTTGCGCCTTAGCGTCTTCGCGAGAGAAATAGCCCATTTACAAATTTGTCCCACCCTTAATTATCTCACTCAGCAAATTTCCCGAAATGCCATAAAATGCCAGAAGGGTCGTGCATATACAATACGCTGCCCCAATCTTCATTCTTGATGGCGGATATTTTGACGTTTTTGTACTGCTTTTCCAAGTCTTTTTCCATCAATTCTTTTCGACAATCTTCCAAGTTATCAACTTCTAGAAATAGCATTGAGTTGTTTACCCAATCCTTGACATAGTAATCCTGCAAGTAAAAACCGAGGCTTTCATTGACTTTAAAATAGCTCATTTTGGCATCAATGATACTTTCCTCAAACCCAAGTTGATTATAAAAATCTCTTGATTCTAGGAAGTTTTTCGCGCCTATGAAAGCTCGGATGGATTTTGATTTCATGTTATTTTGTCTTTTCATTCCACGCTATCATTTCAGCGTACAAGTCATCCAAGCTTCTTTTTTCCTCACAAATTTGCTTGAAATTCATTTCCTTTTCTTCCATCAGGTATTGCACCACTAAAGCGTATTTAAAATAAGAAAATATTTGCTTGGTTCCATCTTCAAGTTCAAATACAGGCAAGCCATGATGTTCCTTTTTTTGCTCCTCCAATAATTTTGCAATCTTCTCTTTTAATTTCCCGTCCTGCTTAAATTGTCTGGCTATATAGTCTGCATGTCCTTCCAGCTTCCAGTTGAGCTTGCCCAAAGTCGTGCGTATGACATAATTTAACTTCGCATTAAATTGTAAATTGTGCATAAATTCATGCGCCAATAAGTACGTAAGATCAAACTTTCTCAATTCGTGATTATTCACCGCCCATTGCGTTTCTGCTAGATTTTCATCAAACTTAATGGTGCAATTTTTAATGATGGTCTTGTCCAATATAGCATAAGCAAGCGGATCGCCCACCAATCGATGCAGGTGTGGGTATATTGGATCATCATTTAAGCATAATTGTATGGACATCTCACTATCAAATAATTCGGAAGCTTTAATGATGTCTATGGCTGCATGAACAACTTCTTCTGTTTGCTGGTCTAAAATTTCATTATGGAAAATTTTTACCAGACCAAAATCAGTTTTATTGGCATACGACAAATTCGGATTCAATAACAAGACGACCCAAAATAGGAAGCTGATACTTAGAATTGAGAATGAGCCTAAGAGTACTTTTTTGATTACTTTTATCATGATGTTTATTTTTAGAACGTGTTATACGTGTTATACATTTTCTTCAATTTCCTTATTTTTTCTCAATCATGGAAATCTAAACACCTTCTTAACCATTCTTTATGGAAATTTAAACATGTCTTAACTATTCTTTTATAATTGTTTTTGTGATTAGCTTATCATTTTTTGAATTTCAATTTGACATTTCAGTTTGAATTTAAATGGATTTTGTACTTTCAAGCCATGCCAATAAAAATATACAGCCAAAACTGCTGGATGGATGGACAATTACAGCCCGCCAGCCTCACGCTGCAAGACGGAAAAATTGTCGACATCAGCTTGGAAAAAGCAGTCGATCTGAACTACGATTTCGGTGCGCTTGTCCTTATGCCTGGCGCGATAGACGCCCATGTACACATCAACGAACCCGGCAGAACGGACTGGGAAGGCTTCCACACCGCCACCCGCGCTGCGGCAAAAGGCGGCACAACTACCCTAGTCGATATGCCCCTCAATTCCAGTCCAGTCACCATTCATCGGGCGGCTTTTGAGGCTAAGGTGGAGGCAGCCCAGGGACAACTACACAGCAATTGCGGCTTATGGGCGGGCGCGATCAATGCCGACACAGAGTCGCTTCGTGAAACGCTGGATGCTGGTTGTCTGGGTGTCAAGGTCTTCCTCACGCATTCGGGTATAGAGGAGTTTCCGAATATCTCGCTGGCTGATTTGGATCTTATTATGCCGCTGATTAAATCTTATGATGTTCCGCTACTGGTGCATTGCGAACTGGATGACGGCTGGCGCAGCAAAACCTTTGAAGATGCCCCGACTTCTTACTCGGCTTACCTGACTTCCCGACCGAAAAGCTGGGAAAATAAAGCCATTGAAGCCCTCATTGCTTTGTGCAGAAAACATGACACCAGAACACATATTGTCCATTTGGCTTCCGCCGAAGCATTGGGCATGATAGAAGCTGCAAGAGCAGAAGGTTTGCCGCTGAGTGTCGAAACTTGTCCGCATTATATTTTCTTCCATGCCGAAGCGATTCCTGATGCCGATACGACTTATAAATGCGCCCCGCCTATCCGCGAAAAAGCGAATAATGATCTATTGATTCAAGCGATTCAGTCTGGCACGATTGATTTGCTGGCGACCGACCACTCCCCTGCTCCGCCCGACCTCAAAGCCATCGAGTCTGGTAATTTGCAAAAAGCCTGGGGCGGTATTGCAAGTGTACAGTTTTTATTGTCTGCCAGTTGGACGGCATTAAAAAATCACCTTGATATTGAGCAATTTATTCCCTTAATTACTGAAAATCCTGCTACCTTTACGGGCTTGTCTGACAGAAAAGGACAACTGAAAGTCGGCTATGATGCGGATATTACGGTCTGGAATCCTACTGAGGCTTTTGTGGTGGATGTGGAAATGGTTTGGCATAGGCATAAAGTGACGCCGTATATCGGGCAAGAGTTATTTGGTCAGGTCGAGGCTACTTTTGTAAATGGTATTTTGGTTTATCATAATGGTCAAATGATGCGGAAAAATGCTGGAAAAATTGTGTTGTCGTGTTGATGTGTTGTCGTGTTATCGTTTAAACGCAACACTCACCACAACACATCAGCACCACAACACAATTTAGATATGAAATTTGAAGAAAAATATACAGATTTAGCAGCGGAAAAACTGGGTGGAAAGGTCTTATTCGCCACCGATGATTTTTTTGCTGAAAAGGAAAACCTTATTAAGCCGGGAAGGGGTATTTTTATTGAAGATAAATATACCGACCGAGGCAAATGGATGGACGGCTGGGAGTCTCGCCGCAAGCGCACGCCTGGGCATGACTGGTGTGTCGTAAAACTGGCAACGCCGGGCAGTATTTTTGGTTTTGATATTGACACCAATCATTTCCTCGGCAATCATCCGCCTTTTGCGGCTATTGAAGCAGTTTATTTGAAAGAAGATGTGGCAGATGATGAAGCCGCTTTAGATGGACTGGATTGGATAGAAATTTTACCACAATCTCCACTAAAACCAGGCAGTCAAAACATCTATTTTTGTGGAGATAAAAATGTGTTTTCGCATTTGCGCCTGCACATTTATCCTGATGGTGGTGTAGCGAGACTCAAGGTGTATGGCGAAGTACATAAAGACTGGTCAGCCGTGAAAGCCGATGAAGTACTCGACCTTGGTGCTGCGCAAAATGGTGCAAAAGCCCTGACTTGTAATGATATGTTTTTTAGTCATAAGGACAACCTCATCATGCCCGGCAAAGGGGCGAATATGGGCGATGGCTGGGAGACGAAGCGCAATAGAACACCGAATAATCGGGACTGGATTATCATCAAACTGGCGCATGAAGGTATCTTGGAAAAAGTATTGGTAGATACGCACCATTTTAAAGGAAATTACCCGGATGGCTGTTCGCTGGAAGGCTGCAACTCGCCTAGTGATAATGCCGTATCAAATGATGAGGTGGAATGGACGACTTTATTTGAGCGACAGAAATTGCAGGCGCATTCGGAGCATGAATTTGTGAAAGAGCTTATGGAGCATAGCGGGATTACGCATGTGCGGTTTAATATTTTTCCTGATGGTGGGGTGAGTCGATTGAGGTTGTTTGGGAAGATTGTCTAAATGTGTTGATGTGTTGATGTGTTGATGTGGTAATTTGTTGATGAATTTCTAAAGTAAAAACCCACGAATCAATCTGCGCCCGCCAATGATAAACTGATAAAGAATATTTAATAAATTAGGAGTGAGAATTTAAAAAAGAAAAATATGACGACACAGATAAAGAGTCTAGAAGAATATAAAGAGGCATACCAAAGGAGCGTGAGTGACCCAGAGGGATTCTGGAAAGAGCAGGCTGAAACTTTCACCTGGAGACAGCCATTTGACAAAGTATTAGAGTGGGATTTTGATGGTCCTGATGTGAAATGGTTTCTGAATGGCAAGCTGAATATCACTGAAAACTGCCTCGATCGACACATAGAAGAAAGAGGAGACCAAATCGCAATCTTATGGGAACCCAATGATCCGACTCATGCAGTACAGCAATATACCTACAAAGAATTATTAGCCGCAGTCTGCCGCTGCGCGAATGGTTTAAAATCTAAAGGCATCACTAAGGGTGATCGGGTCGTCTTCTACATGCCGATGGTGCCAGAACTAGCGATCGCTGTCTTGGCATGTGCGCGTATCGGTGCGGTACACTCCGTGGTCTTTGCAGGCTTCTCCGCTCAGGCTCTGGCTGATCGAGTGGATGACGCACAGGCTAAAATGATCATCTGCTCCGACTACAATAATCGTGGTAGCAAGCTGATCCCTGTCAAAAAGATTGTGGATGATGCCAGAGCGATAGGCTGTGATAGCGTAGCATCAGTCATCGTACATCAGAATACCAGCGATGAGATAGCGTGGACTGATAAAGATACCTGGTGGCATGATCTCATCGATGGCCAAGCGGATAGCTGTGAGCCAGAAATGATGGACAGCGAAGACATGCTCTTCATACTCTATACATCTGGATCCACGGGTAAGCCTAAGGGTGTAGTGCACACTTGCGGCGGATACATGGTCTATACTTGCTATACCTTCCGCAATGTATTTCAATATCAAGATGGGGACATCTACTGGTGTACGGCTGACATCGGCTGGATCACAGGGCACTCCTATATTGTCTACGGCCCACTTCTCGCAGGTGCTACCAGCATGATGTTTGAGGGTGTACCCACCTATCCTGATGCTGGTCGGTTCTGGGAGATCTGTGAGAAGCATAAGGTCAATCAATTCTATACCGCTCCGACAGCTATCAGGGCACTCATGGCCAGAGGGGACGAGTGGCCAGCTAAGTACGATCTTACTTCGCTCAAGCTCTTAGGCTCCGTCGGCGAGCCCATCAATGAGGAAGCTTGGCACTGGTATAACATCCACATCGGAAAAGAAAAATCACCCATCATCGATACCTGGTGGCAGACAGAGACAGGAGGCATCATGATCACACCCCTCCCAGGCATCACTGATGCTAAGCCTACCTATGCCTCCTACCCAATGCCCGGCATCCAGACCTGCCTGCTGGATAGCGATGGAAATGAGTTGCCAGAAAAGGATGTGGAAGGGCTGCTCTGCATCAAGTTTCCCTGGCCCTCCATGGTCAGGACGACCTATGGCGATCATGAGCGCTGCAAGCTCACGTACTTCTCTACCTTCCCAGGTATGTACTTCACAGGTGATGGTGCCAGAAGAGATGCAGAAGGCAGGATCAGAGTCATCGGCCGTGTGGATGATGTGATCAATGTATCAGGCCATCGTATGGGCACCGCCGAAGTGGAGAATGCCATCAATGAACACCCCAATGTGGTAGAATCTGCCGTGGTGGGCTACCCTCACGACATCAAAGGCCAAGGCATCTATGCATACGTCATCACCCAAGACTTAGAGACTGATGATGCATTCAGAAAGGGCATTACAGATGTCGTGGTCAAAGAGATCGGCCCTATCGCTAAGCCAGATAAAATACAGTTCGTATCCGGCCTGCCAAAGACGCGATCTGGGAAAATCATGCGTCGGATTCTTAGAAAAATCGCTTCAAAAGATACAGATAATCTGGGAGACACGTCTACATTACTGAATCCAGAAGTAGTAGAATCAGTTAAATCAGGAGCCTTGTAAACCTAAAGAAGTGATCGCTAAAATCATACAATCTGGCGTATTACCAAGCGATGTGAGAATCAATCGATTCACTAAGGTTTTGACTAATAGCATGTCACTACTCGGTATTATGATTACCGCAGTCGTCTTTCTGATATATATCTTTATAAATGTAAAGCTCAGTCTCATCTATGGCGTCATAACTGCGATCTACAGCATACCCATTATTCTAAATCGGTATGGCCATTATCAATCAGCATCGCTTTCTATTTTGACGATGAATACATTTGTCATCATAGCATCATCAATCATCGGTGGCTTTGGCATTGAGATTCACCCCTTATTGATTGTCATCACTCTTTGCAGTTCTCTGTTGTTTCTTTCCTTTGCACAGGCATTTGCATTCAACGCGGTTCTCTCCATAATATATGTATCCACCCGCATTTACTCTGACGCCAGAGGACCCTTCATCGAAAATGAGGTATTCGCTTTACGAGAGTTTCTCAATTTTGGCCTTGCCATCATTGCCGCATTTATTATATCCAGGTTCATCCTGCGAAGCCTTGTGGCCTACATTACTTCATTAGAGACGACTCTGGAAAAACAAAAACAAAATAATCAAGAAATAGCCAGTCAAAATAAACGCCTGGAATTATTTAATTCTGTAGCTGCTCATGACCTCAGGACACCCATCAGAAACTTTACCAGCTTTGCCAGTCTGGCAAAAAAGACGCTCATAGAAAAACAAGATCAGGACAAGACCATCGCCCACCTGGATATGGCACTGCAGTACTCCGAAAGGATGAATGAGCTGATCAACTCACTCGCCAGTCTGAACAACATCAAGCGGGTGGAATCAGAAGATATCATAGAGATAAATCTCCATCATCAACTCAAGCAATTTAAAGCCCGCTATGAATCTCAGCTTGAAAAGAAAGTGCAGATTAACTGTGATCCTGACATCATGATCAAGGCTAAGCTCTCTCATTGTCACATTATCTTTGACAATCTCCTGCAAAATTCAATCAAGTACAATGAGCAAGATGAAGTTATCATTACAATCGAAGGAGATCTTAAACCTGACTCGATAGACATCCGGGTGATCGACAATGGCATTGGCATCAGCGAGGAATACCAAGAGAAAGTCTTTGATCCATTCAGCAAACTACATTCTCCTGATCAATATGCTGGATCAGGATTAGGCCTGTATATCGTTAGAGAGATTTTAGCTCTGTACCAGGCGACCATTAGTGTCAACAAGAATCAAGATATCGGCAGTACCTTTCTAATCCAGATCCCTCGTGAGTCTACATAAGCTTGGTTTCGTGCGTGCACAGATTGACGAATTACTGTGCCACCACCATCTGCTTCGCCGCCGTCATATGACCTTGGATTAAAAAGTAATAGATCACGCCATTAGATTTTAGCTCTGAGGCTGAAATGTTGATTTCATTGATTCCCATGTTAAAGCCTTCATTAAGACTATATACGAATTCACCAGCCTGATTATAAAAATAAAGACTCGCAGGTGCTGCCGTCGGCAGATTGAATGTAATGGTGGTCTGATCAATAACAGGGTTAGGATAATTTTGATCAAGTGCAAACGCTGCTGGTTCCGCGATCTCCAGAGCAGCCGATGGACTCTCTGAATCATGAGATTTGGTTGTAATCTCTACTACACCATCAGTAGCTCGTTCACCATATTTTTCGATCGCCTTTATTCCTTTTATAACGTATAGCTCAGCTATATCATCTGGATCAATCTGTTCGATTGAGAAGGTGGCATCTCTTTCTGTCCCGTCAACAACAAAAAGCGGTGTTATACTTTTTGACATTTGTAAATTTGGATACTCCATTGGTTCAATAGCATTGATTCGATCCAATCGATCGAGCTGAGGATCTACAGTCTGCCGCTCCACTAAGACCTCGTAGTGCAAGTGCGGATAAGTCGCCGTACCGCTCATGCCCACTGCACCGATCTCCTGTCCTGCTTCTATGAGCTGACCTTCTGTGACTTTTATCTCTGATAAATGTGCATACAGACTCTCAGTTCTATCATTGTGTTTGATCTTAATGTATTGTCCATATTTCTCATGGTCCAGACTGACAAGTGAGACTTGACCTCCCGCAGTGGCCATGACTGTGACACCTGGTACTGCTCTAAAGTCTATGCCATTATGCTTTGCCTTGACACGAAGAATAGGATGCATCGTCTCGCCGAAGGGAATGACATCTCCTATGATTTTAGAAGTCTCTATGGGTTCGACTTGATAAGCTATCTTCACTTGTGAAGGGATGAGCACTGCATCTTTATATGCTTGGTAAGATCTATACTCCGGAGGGTGAATCTCCCAGTTCAACTCTTCCGCATCAGACTGCAACGCGCTTTCTTTATCAGAGTTCTCTTCGTCTTGTAGTTTATATCTGACTGGAAGTGTGTACAAGACTTTCACAGGCTTACCATCTTGATATCCTGGACGCCACTTGATATCAGTGGTCTTCACTTTCACTTCCTCAGTGTAGCTTTCCTCATAGAAAGTCACTGTGGTGTCAGTCTGGCTCATCTGATTCATGGCATCCACTACCTCCAGTGCAGCCTCTCCCGCACCGCTACCTATGTCCCTCACTATTTTTGCGTTATCAATGCTGCCGTCAGTATCCACTACAAACTGGATGACCACCAT
>CALFUK010000187.1 GCA_937929945.1 uncultured Saprospiraceae bacterium | reverse complement strand
ACGACGCCACTCTTCTCTGCATATTGACATGCTAATCTCACTGCCTCATCCATATCCTGCGTCTCCTCGATTATTTTTACATGTGGTGTGAAGAATTCAATTAATTTAGAATTATCTACACCAAGACAAATTATGGCTTTGACTTTCTGCTGCACTAATGGTAGCAACTGGTCATAGTTGTTCCCTTTGTCCTTTCCTCCGACAATCCATATTAGATCATCATCATAAGCATCCAGCGCGTAATAGACCGAATCTACATTTGTCGCTTTACTATCATTCACATACAGCACATGATCTATCACAGCCACCTTTTCCATCCGGTGACTCGCATTATTGAATGTCATAAGGTGCTGCTGTATCACATCGGCACTCAGATCAAGGTCTGCCACCACTTCTAATGCGAATAATGCATTTGACTTATTATGAATGCCTTTTAAAGGAAATTTCGAAATGTCAATTGTCGACTCTTTACTCGTTAGCAAAGAATTGTTTTCTTGTTTTGAGACCTCAATCTTCAAGAGTCTTTGACCTTTATCGATTGAGGATGTATTTTCTTTTATGATCTCGTCTTCACCATTATAGATGAGTAAATCCTCACTATTTTGATTCGACGCTATTTTAAATTTTGCTGCTGCATACAGATTGATATCACCTTGATATCTGTCTAAATGATCTGCAGTAATATTGAGTAAGATCGCTATGTCAGGCCTGAAAGAAACTATGTCATCCAGCTGAAAACTACTCAACTCGATCACATACCAGTCCTTCTGATCTTCCTCCGCTACCAATCTGGCAAAACTATGACCCACATTTCCACACAGTCCCGCATTGATTCCTGACTTAACCAGTAAATCATGAATCATAAGTGTGGTCGTAGTTTTACCATTACTCCCAGTGATCCCTATGATCTTTCCAGTACAGTGCCGAAATGCATATTCTATTTCAGATATGATCTCGATGCCTTCCTTCCTGATGTACTTAATGACCTGCGCCTCTTCTGGTATACCAGGGCTTTTGACTACGACATCACCTTCTTTAATTATGTCAAATGTATGTCCACCTTCTTCAAAGCGGATGTTGTGCTGAGCTAACTCAGCTTTATAATTTTCCTTGATTGATCCATACTCACTTAAGAATACATCACAATGTTTCTTTTTAGCTAGTCGTGCTGCACCAACTCCACTCTCTCCAC
The DNA here is from genome assembly GCA_937929945.1 of uncultured Saprospiraceae bacterium. Taxonomy (GTDB): domain Bacteria; phylum Bacteroidota; class Bacteroidia; order Chitinophagales; family Saprospiraceae; genus CALFUK01. The sequence goes on along the minus strand of CALFUK010000187.1, from coordinate 19,430 downwards.
CACCAAGTACAATGATCGTTTTCATCATCTCTATTGTAACTTAAGCGTGATGATGGATAGAATAGCCAGCATGATGCCTACAATCCAGAATCTGGTGACAATCTTAGATTCGTGAATTCCTTTTTTCTGATAGTGATGGTGTAAGGGAGACATTAAGAATATGCGTCTACCTTCTCCATATTTCTTTTTTGTGTATTTGAAGTACCCGACTTGCAATACGACTGATAAATTCTCCACAAGGAAGATGCCGCATAGTATGGGTATCAATAATTCCTTTCTTAATAGTATGGCCATTGCGGCAATGACCCCACCGATGGCTAAGCTTCCAGTATCTCCCATAAAGACTTTCGCGGGATATGAATTATGCCATAAAAAGCCAACACATGCGCCCACAAAGCATCCAGCAAAAACAACAATCTCTGCCGAATTAGGTAAATAAAGTACTTGTAAATAATCTGCGATTAAGGTATTACTAGATACATATGCCAAGATGCCTAATGTAGCTCCGATAATCGCAGATACCCCTGTGGCTAGTCCATCTATCCCATCCGTCAGATTTGCACCGTTGGACACGGCACTGACAATTATGATAATAATGGGAATGAAAATGAGCCAAACAAACTGCCCTGCATTATCTCCTAAAAACCAGAGAAATTTGCGATAGTCTAATTGGTTATTCTTAAAAAAAGGAATGTTTGTAATGGTAGATTTGGCATAAACTAAGGTATCGCCATTTTGATTCGGTGCATCTAGCACTCTCACAACTTTGAACCCTTCTTCTTCCGCATAGTCTTCAGTCATTCTGACTGAGACATCATTATGATACAGCATGACTAAACCTATTAATAAGCCTAATCCTATCTGACCATAAATCTTAAATCTGCCGTGAAGTCCCTTCTTATCTTTCTTGAAGACTTTAATATAATCATCCACAAATCCGATTACTGCCATCCAGACAGTAGCCAAAATCAATGTGAGAATATAAATGTTATCAAGCTTAGCTAATAAAAGACAAGGCGCTAAAATGGAGAGGATAATGATGACACCACCCATGGTAGGGGTACCAGATTTCTCTAGTTGACCTTCGAGACCTAAGTCTCTTACAGATTCTCCTATTTGCATTCTTTTCAAAGAACTTATGATCCGATTACCAAAGATGATCGAAATGATCAGTGATAAGATAATCGCAAGACCTGTACGAAAAGAAATAAACTTAAATACTCCTGCGCCAGGAAAATCAATTGAATTTTCTAAATATTCAAATAAATAATAAAGCATGTAACGTCTATGACGTAATTAATTAAATACCCGAAGGCATGATTAAATTTTACTATTTGATCTAAAGCATTGAGCTACATATATCAAATACATAAAATCAAGCTTCAATAGAAGACCCGCCGTACGAATACGACTGATCAATGGTGCTAAGAATTCACAAAAATCTAAGCCTAACAATGAGCCTATCGACTCCTAAGATTTTTGTTTCATCAAAACGTATCCTCTGGATTTTCTTTTAAAGTTGTATGCTTTAAAAATTAACAGTAGACAGTAGACTGTTCAGAACTTTTTCCAATACAATTGTCTACCGCTACTGTTAAAACCAACCTGAGAATGATAATAGAACCTACTCTTGACTGTGTCTAAAGCAAAAACGCTTTCAGAACTAGTTTATCATCAAAGGGAATCTTCTTCCCCTTTATTTCTTGGTATTTTTCATGCCCCTTCCCCGCCACTAATACGACATCTTTTTCTTGGGACATTTTTACAGCAGTTTTTATCGCCTGCCTGCGATCTTCGATGATTAATACTTTCTCTTGGTCTTCTTCCGCCACACCCGCTTCCATCTCTTCCAGAATCATATAGGGATCTTCCTCCCTTGGATTATCTGAAGTCAGGATGACTAAGTCGCTGTACTGAGTGGCTATTCGCGCCATCAGTGGTCGCTTCCCTTTGTCGCGGCTACCTCCACATCCGATCACTGTGATTAAGCGACCTTGCTTCATCACTTTTCTGATCGCTGTGGTGATATTCTTCACCGCATCTGGTGTGTGGGCGTAGTCTATCACGCCGAAGACTCTCTTCACCTGGCCGACAATCACGTCGAACCTCCCTTCCGCAGCTCTGAGCCTGCTGATACATTGGAGCAGCTCCCCTTCGGGGACGCCTAATATATCTGCGACTGCATATGCTGCCGTTATATTATATGCATTAAACAAACCGGTAAACATGGTATACACCTCATGGTGATTGATATTCAGATGTAGTCCTTCCAGGCTGTCGCCCAGGACCTTAGTCTTATAATCGACTAAAGTCCTTAGGCTATACCTATGTGTAGTAGCTTTCGTATTTTGGACTAAATACTGACCGTGTTTATCATCCACGTTTGTTAATGCAAATGCATTATCATCTAATAAGTCAAAGAACTTTTTCTTAACATCTATATACTCTTTATAAGAGTTATGATAGTCGAGGTGATCCCTGGAGAGATTACTAAAAACGCCTCCAGTAAATGTCTGACCTGCTATCCTCTCCTGATGTATAGCATGCGAGCTGACTTCCATAAAGACAAAGTCACAGCCTGCATCTGCCATCATCGCCAAAACTTCATTTAGCGAGACTGCATCTGGTGTAGTACGCTCGGTCACGAGCACCTCTTGATGTATTCTATTTTCAATGGTCGAAATGAGACCCACTTTATACCCCAACTCCTGAAAAAGATCAAACAACATCGTCGTGATGGTCGTCTTTCCATTCGTCCCAGTGACACCGATGAGCTTCAACTGACGACTCGGATGATTATAGTAGGCCGAAGCCATATATCCCAATAGTCTGCTGGAGTCTTCTGTCTGAACTGTCGTCACACCTTCATACACCTCACTTCTCTCGGTCACGATAACTACAGCTCCCTTTTGGATTGCCAATTCAATAAAGTCATGTCCATCGAGTGCCAATCCTTTGATTGCCACAAAGACATCACCTTTGTTTATTTTTCTTGAGTCAAGATGAATTCCTTTGATTTCGACATCCTTGCTTCCGTGAAGCTGATGATCGATATGAATAGGTATGACATCTTTTAACTTTTTCAATTTCTATAATTGATTATCTCTTTCGATAATTAATTCAAGTATAATTCTATACGTTGATCCGAGAGCTTCGTCCCTGGTAAGACACTCTGACTATGCACTTTCCCCACGCCACTGAGCCCTACATCCATTCCAAGATTCTCCAAGACATAGACAGCATCTCTGATGCCCATCCCAGTCACATCTGGCACCACTTCTGGTGTCATTTTATTTTCTTCTATGGCTATCCTGCTGATTCCTGGAAGCAGGCTGACCCAAGGTCTATCTGTACGCTTCTGAAAGTCGACATCCACATAAGCTAAAACTGTCTCAAAATCATTAGAGTAGCCCGCCTCTTTTTTGTTAATGCTCATTGAAGCAATCGACTCTCCACCACCTATCGCCTCATAAAGCTCTGGCTTGATAGCATAGCACTGATCAGCGATCGATTTAAACACTGGTGCCGCTACGGCACTTCCATAATACTCACCCTTTGGCTCGTATAGCACAATGATCATAGAATACAGAGGATTCTCAGCTGGAAAATACCCAGCGAATGATGCGTTATGCTTTTTATTTTTCTTGTCTACTGAGTTATAATTGACACTTGCCGTACCTGTCTTACCAGCTATATTATATTTATCAGATTTTATGTTTTTCGCAGTCCCATAGAGGACTACTTTTTCCATCATTTGCTTTACTTGATCGATATTATGCTGCGCTGCGATCTGATGATTCAGCGTCTCAGGGTCAATTTTTTTAATCACCTTGCCATCCCTCACAATTTTATCGACCATCATAGGCCTCATTAACTTTCCGTTATTCGCTACTGCATTATAAAAATTAAGTACTTGCAGTGGTGTGACCATCAATTCGTATCCGTGAGCCATCCAAGGTATCGTCGTACCGTACCATTCAGAGCTATTTTTCTCTGGATCTTTGACGTAAGGTGTCGGCTCTCCGATGATGTTAATGCCCGTTTTTTCTTTTAGTCCAAATGACTCCAAATAAGCAATAAACTCTTTTGCCTTTGACTTAGATCCAAAGTACCTGTCAGTCATACTCGCTATTCCTACATTAGAAGAGATCACAAATGCTTCTTCCAGTGTCTCGCTGCGGCGACCGTGGATGTGTGAATCTTCCATCCATTGATCGTGAAACTGCTTTTTGCCACCTTCTAAATCCACCTCTTGTTGCAAGCCTACTTTACCGCTTTCTAGTAAGGCTAAGACGGATGCCAGCTTAAATGTAGAGCCAGGCTCGCCCAGTCTTCCGATGGCATAATTATACCTTTCTTCATAGCCACCATTTCTCTTTTTAATATTAGAAATCGCTCGTATTTTACCTGTTTTGACTTCCATGACTACAGCACAGGCAGAGCTTGCGCGGTATTTTTTGGCAGCTTTAGTCAGCTCGTGATGTACGACATCTTGGATCGGCATATCTATGGTGCTGATGACATCATCCCCTCGCTTCATTTCACTATCTACCAGATCCTGTGCAGGTACCCAAACACCTGATATTTTCTTCATCAGCTGCTTTGACTCGTCTCCACTGAGCACATCATCATAGTATCCTTCGATGCCTATCTTCTGCAGCTCATCATTTCCAGCTCTATCGAGACCGATGGTCCTGGACGCTAACTCTCTAAAAGGCTTTGTCCGTCTGGACAAGCGATTTATGATGAGACCTCCACCATTGGATCCTCTTCTGAGCAGCGGAAACTGCCTAAACTTGCGGTATAGATCATGATCAGCCTTCTTCGCTAAGAGAATATTCCGACTGCCCTTCTCTCCCCTCAAAAAATAACCGTCCCTCTTCTGAGAGAGATAAGTCTTCCACTGATAGCGGGAGCGGTTAAAGTCTGCATAAGTCTCTAAGAAGATAGACAGTGAGTCTATGTCTGACTTAAAATCATGATCACTTGCTGCTGCTGGATCAATTCGTATTTCAAAGAACTGTACGGAAGTCGCTAATAGACTTCCATCGTGTGAGTAGATGCTGCCTCTCTCTGAGTCAATCGGCATCCATTTCACATAATCGCCACCTTTGTCTCTCCATTCTTTACCCTCTAATATGGACACTCTGAATGCCCTCCACATGATGACTAATGAGAGTATGACAAAGAAAAATAATACCAGATAAACTCTGATTAAGAGCTCGTTCTTCTTATTCATCTCCATACTAACCCTTCTCTATTTTCAATTTCTGCGGCACAGCTCGATTTTCTTGTAAATCAACCTGATCTAACTTCTTCAATAACTCACTCTGAGTACTGCCATGCATGATTTTCTGCTGGATGTATATGTACTCCCACTTTGCCTCTTTAATTTCCTTCTTCGTATACTGTACCTGCCTGAGCTTCCTCTCGGCGGCGTGTGTATTCGCTATATATATGACTCCGAGAAATGCAAGAAAAAGGAGGTAAGGCAGATTCATAAAAATGATATCAGTCCCTAATAACTTCTTCTTTTTTTGTCTCTCTTTATCTGACATTACTATATCTTTTCAGCTATCCTGAGCTTAGCACTTCTCGACCTTGGATTCCGTCGTTGCTCAGCATCATCCGCCATGATCACTTTCTTATTGATCAGTTTGAATGGGCTGGTCGACTTACCATAGTCATCTTGTGTACGTTCGCCTTGGACGTTTCCTGATTTCATGAATTTCTTCACGATCCTATCTTCAAGTGAGTGATAACTCATGACCACCAGCCTGCCACCAGAAGCTAAGGAGTCTGATACATCAGTCAGCATTTTTTCTAATGATGCCATCTCGTCATTCACCTCTATTCTGAGCGCCTGGAATACTTGAGCCAAATACCTTGACTGGTTACCCATACTCACACCTGATAGGAATGCAATAAAACCTTGTATATCCGTAAATGATTTTGTTCGTCTCCTTTCTATGATTCGAGTAGAAAGGGTTTTCGAGTTTCTTACTTCTCCATACTTACTGAATATGAATAATAGCTGGCTATGCTGATATGTATTTAAAATATCTGCGGCAGTCAGACCACTACTCTGATTCATTCTCATATCAAGATCACCGCCAGCCATGTATCCGAATCCTCTACCTCGGGTGTCAAATTGAAATGATGACACACCCAGATCAGCCAGCACACCATTTACATGAGTGAGACCATGATAATCAAGGAATCTTCCTATGAAGCGAAAATCTGAATGAATGAAGGTGAAGTTATCAGCCTCTACAAGATTTCGTCTTACGTCTTCGTCTTTATCAAAGCTATACAAATGCCCTTTGGCATTTAGCTGCTTTAAAATCGGTTTTGAATGTCCACCCGCTCCAAATGTGACATCTATATAAATGCCTTCTGGTTTGATTTCTAATCCCTGAAGACATTCGTCTAAAAGAACAGGTGTATGATATTTAGTCATGACAATTTGGTTTCGCTATCGGGACTTGATTGGTTGTTAAAGACCTGATCAGCTATCTGAGAAAAGTCGTCGGGCTCTTCTCGGAGCATTTTGTCATAATTTTTCTTGGACCATATTTCAATCTGTTGTTGGTAAGCGAATAAGACCAGCTCCTTTTTGAGCCCTGCATATTGCACTAAAGTCTTCGGCAGTAAGATTCTCTCTGCCGCATCCACTGTGATCTTAGAAGCCCCTCTATGAAAATATCGGATGGCTTGTCGATGCTTGGTATTATGGATGTTGAGCTTATTGATTTCAACAACTTTTGAATCCCAGACTTTTCTGGGGTATAACATTAAGTGTGTCTCGTATCCTCTGTTTATGGTAAACTCTTTCGCCTCGCTGCCTAACTGTTTGAGAAGATCAGACGGCAAGCGGACACGCCCTTTGGCATCCATCTTACAATCATACTCTCCAGTCAAGTAATAATCCATGAAACACTCTCAATCGTTGATGAGTCAAACATAGGAATCATTTCCCACTTTTTACCACTTTACACCACATTTTTTCAAATTTATATTACAAATTATCGTAATCTGTAATTTTGCTGAAAACAAGCTTTTTACACATTAATTTATAGCTATAATGGTTAAACGCTTGATTCTCAATTGGTAAGTAACTTTTTACTATACCGCAACTATCTAATGATGAGACAAATATAATTTAAATATATATATAATATGTAAAAACCTGAAAAAATGTGAGTTACACATGCAAATTTTCTTTAATGTGTAATGTTCACGGTATTCTAAGGCTTAATTAACAGATAGTATGACTAATGAAATTGTCAAAAACAGAGAAATATTAAGGCCGTCAATGTAACATACAGACAGATTTTCAGTCCTGCTCTCGGTTAAGAGGCACGAAAATTAGTGTCTATTGACGTAGTATTGCCCCCTCAGTTGACGGATTTATTGACCCCCCTAATGATCGAAGCTGACCCCCTTGTATCTATAAGGTAATAAGAGCTATAAGGTTTTGTAGAAATGTGTTCAAAGAGTATATATGATGCAAATACATCATATGGCTTATAAACCTATACGCATGCTCACAATCAATCAAATCAGAGCCTACTACCATCAGGGAGTAAGCATTAAGAAGATCTCCAGATTACTCGGATTATCGCGCAATACCGTCAGGGTCTATATTCGCAAAATGAAGACCTTAGAACTGGCCATGGATCAAGAGTTTGACCAACCAACCATACAGCTGATCCACAGCGATCATCATGTACAGCAAAGCGATGCTAAAGCTGATTTGACCCAGAGACTGCCAGATATCTGCCAGCAACTCAGCAGAGTCGGCGTCACCCGTGAGCTTCTTTGGGATGAATATAGAGCCAGCTATCTTCAAGGATAGAGCTATGGACAGTTTTGCCGAGAGATCAAAGCCTACAAAGCCATCCAGAACGCTACACTGCGTATCGACCACAAAGCAGGACACGCCATGCATGTTGACTTTACGAGTAAGAAATTGCCCTACTATGATCAGGAGTCAGGCGAAGCCTTACGGACCGAAATATTAGTCTGGACATTCCCTTTTTCTTCCATGGTATTTGATTTTGCAGTAGCCTCGCAAAAACAAGAAGACTTTATCGCTGGCATCAATGCTGCGCTGCGCTACTTCGGCGGTTTACCTCAAGTCATCCTGAGCGATAATCTCAAAAGCTATGTGATCTCCCCTGATCGATATGCACCTACATTTACCAAGCTATGCACCCAGCTGTCTTCACACTACGGTATGGTTCTGGATGCAACCAGAATATACAAGCCCTAAGACAAAGCACACGTAGAAAGACACGTCAGCATCGTCTACACCTATGTATATGCCCCTTTAAGAGATGAGCAATATCGCTGACTGGAGCAACTCAATGCAGCTGTACTCCAATAAGTCAATCGCCTCAATGAGTGAACGAGCCTTTTGTCTTTGTTACTTTTATTAACTGACAGTGAAAGTTCTCGATTACATTTGTTGTATAGATCACCTTTCTTATCATTGACGTGTATCAAAAATAGTGGCGAATGTAGAGACAGGTGAATTCATCACCGAGTACAACGGTGAGACTGCCGAGCCCATAGCCTATCTCTACTAACTGATCTCCTGGAGATTAGAGAGCGATAAAATATATAGTAATGTAGAACAAGGTGTAGGTGATTGGATTCAGAAAATACCATCCAGATACGGAATCTCCTTCCGCAAGCTGAGAAACACAAAGCTCTATAATGCGCACTTGACTCATTAATCCTAACTATTTCACATTCGAATTTTGATAGCTTGCCAATTTGTTTATTTTTGTATACCGTATACAAAATAAAATATGCAACAAATTGACACTAACGAACTCAGTTCTCTTGCTTACAAGAAAGTAAGATCAATGATAATAGATAAAAAACTTGTACCAGGCAAGAAGATTATTCAAGATAAACTTGCTGAAAATTTAGGAATAAGTCGAACACCGCTGAGAGCTGCACTCCAAAGATTAGAGGGAGAGAACCTAGTCGTTTCGATACCCCGTCGAGGCATGATTGTGAAAGAATTCAGTGACCAAGAAATTGTAGAAATATACGACTGCCGGATTGCACTGGAATGCACCGCAGTAGGATTATATACGCTTAGAGCAAGCGAACACGAAATAGAAAAATTAAAATCATTATTCAAGCCATTTTTACAAGGTGAGATCAACATCAACAAGTACCAGAAGATTGATAGTGAATTCCACGATACAATACTTAAGAACTGTGGTAACAAAATGCTCTACCAAATATACAGTCAGGCAAATTTGCTGGTCTGCATAGATATGATCGGTCTGGTAAGACCCCCTCAAGAGACTCTTGGAGAACACTTAGAAATCATTAATGCCATTCAAAACAAAGACAAAAATGCTGCTGAAGAATATGCCAAACAGCACTTACTAAAGTCGAAGCAGCTGATCCTAAATAATATGAATGATTAGTACTAAGCCGACTAGAGTAAGGCATAAGATGGTATTCGCTACATTCATCTTATCGATGATTGTGCTTTTCGATCGTATTCTTATTTCTGTGGCTAAGGATCCTGTTGCAGGTGAGTTAGCGTTATCGGATAAGCAGATGGGATGGGTGCTGTCTATTTTCGCTCTCGGCTATGCCCTATTTCAGACTCCTTCTGGATACTTGGCAGATAAATATGGGGTAAGAAAAGTGCTCACCGCAGTCGTGAGTTTATGGTCGATCTTCACAGCTCTGACTGGGGCTGTTTTCAATTTTTTTAGTTTGTTTGTAGTCAGGTTCATATTTGGCGTGGGTGAAGCTGGTGCATTCCCCAGTATGGCAAGAGCTATCTACAACTGGATACCGATATCTGAAAGGGGAATTGTTCATGGCATTAATTTTTCGGGAGGCCGAATCGGTGCTGCCATTTCACTACCGATAGTCGCTTGGCTCATCGAATTGACGGGATGGAGAATGACCTTTGCCATCTTGGGTGTCATCGGTGTAGCTTGGGCATTGCTCTGGTATTGGTGGTTTCGTGATCAACCAGCAGATCATCACAGTGTATCTGAAGCAGAATTAGAAATCATCATGGCTGATATAGATGAAGCACAGCCAGAAAAATCACAGTTATCCTTTTCCAAAATGTTTAAGTCATCAGCCATGTGGTTAATCATGGCTCAATATTTTTGTAGTAATTTTCTATTCTTCTTTTGCCTTACCTGGCTTTTCCCACACTTGAAAGCTGAATATAACTTGAACGCTGTAGAAGCTGGATTTTATACTTCTGCACCATTCATCTTAGGGGCTATTGGCAATTGGGTATCAGGCTGGATGGTTGATTATCTATACAAGAAAGATAAATGGTCACTATCAAGAAAACTGCCTGCCATCATTGGCTTTTTCTTGGCCTCTGTTGGTATACTCGCCAGCGTCTACATGACGGAAGTGAATGGTGCCGTGTTCTTTATCTCTTTAGCCGTATTTGGTGCTGACATGACACTGAGTCCTTCGTGGTCAACCTGCGTAGATGTAGGAAGAGAACACTCTGGATCAGTCAGTGGCACTATGAATATGGCTGGTAATTTAGGATCATTTTTTACTGCATTAGCATTTCCATATATCGTAGATTTTACTGGTTCTACCACTCCATTTTTCTATTTGGCTTCTATCCTAAGCCTTATCGCTATACCAATATGGTTGATGATTAAGCCGGAAGTACCCATAGAATTGAGCGTCGCAATGCATTAAATAAAAAACGGATTATGATAACTTTCGAAGATTATAAATATGTATGTGAATCATCCATCAAGATGATAGAAGACGCAGGTTTACTTCTGACTCCTAAAGATAAGCAAAAAATGACTGCTGCGGACTTTGGCTTAAGCAGAATCAAACAAGAAGGTGTTCAAATCTTAACCATGTTTGAGACAGATCGCATTGCTGGTAAAATATTGGTACTTCTCCCCTATCAGACTGAACCGGAGCATTGGCATCCTACAGTCGGCGATGATCCTGGCAAAGAAGAAGTCATCAGAGCCATCAGCGGCGAATTATACTTTTACATTGACGGCCCAGATACTCTGAGTCAAGGATTTATTGTCGAAGGTAAAGACGAGTGCTATACCATGCGTCATGAGGTAGTACTTGATCCGGGCGAGCAATTGATTCTACCTGCAGGATCTAAACATTGGTTTCAAGCAGGACCCTCGGGTGCGGTCATGTACTCATTTTCTTCTAAAGTAACTGACTTGTTGGATCAATTCACCGACCCTGAGATTGTCAGACTCACCTTTATAGAAGGCATATCAGAAGGTTACTAAGCGCAGAGATATAGAATAATAAAAAATTAAAACTCAGTTCAATAAATAAATAAGATGAAGCAAAGCATAATTACAGCATTTTTAGGCAGGACCCAAGATCGATTTTCTGAATATCAAAAACCGACTGAGCTTAGAGAAAGATTATCTATGGTGCAGCAAATCGATGGTGTGACTGGTATTGAAATCGTATACCCCTATGAGACAGGAGAAGCTGCTGAGACTAAAGTCCTCATGGCAGAGATGGGATTAGAGTTCGCTGCTGTAAATGCCAACATTAAAAAAGAGACGAAGTGGGTTCCAGGTGCGCTCTCGCGACCCGATGCATCACTACGGCAGCAAGCAGTCGAAGTCATTAAGCAGGCTAAGGATTATGCAGAAGCAGTTGGCGCGCCTCTGGTGACATGCTGCCCCCTATCAGATGGATTTGATAATTTATTTCAAGTCGATTATCCTAAAGCATGGAAGTATATGATAGACTCAGTCGCAGAAGCTGCTGATTACTTACCAGAGATACCTCTATTCATAGAATATAAAATCAATGAAACGAGAGTCAATTGCCACCTAGACACATGCGCAAAGACTATCGTATTCTTGAAAGAAGTTCAGAATTCAGCTACAGGTATCACCATAGATTTTGGACATTCATTATTAGCAAAAGAAAATCCAGCTCAGGTCTTGGCTTTATGCGAACAATCTAACATAGACTATTACTTGCATACGAATGATAATGATTGGCAGTTTGATTGGGATTTGATTGGCGGTTCTAGGAATTTTCTTCATACAGTAGAATTCTTCTTTTACGCGAAGGAGTTTGGTTATGACAAATTCTTCACTGCTGATGCATCACCACGAATATTTGATATGGTCAGTTTTTTCACAGAGCATGCAGAAATGAATAAGGCTATCTGGAATATTGTCGAAAAAATGGATAGAGATAAATACAGACGATTAATGCATGAAGAAAAGTATATGGACTTAATGAAATTAGTCAGAAAAGAAATTTATAGACTCTAATCGATGCCACAGAATACTTATAAACTTAGCCATCAAGAAGCAAAAGAATTAATGGATGCTGCGACAGAGTCTGCTAAAAAGCATAATGTGCCTGGTGCCGTTGCCATAGTAGATCAAGGAGGGCATATCATGATCGTAGAAAGCCTCGATGACACCATGTATTCAGCAGCGAATATTGCCATAGGTAAGGCGGCTACGGCAGTTGCGTTTATACGTCCAACTAAAGATATAGAACGCGTGATTATGAATGGACGCTCTCCCATGCTGATCCTTAATAGTGCGACAGTTTCACCCTATGTACCTTTGAAAGGAGGCTATCCAATTTATTATGAAGACAAGCTTCTTGGTGGAATAGCAGTAGCTGGAACTATGGATGCAGCATTAGACGAAGTCATTGTGCTTGAAGCGCTGAAAGCTTGCAATTGTACGTATCAAGTTCAAAAATAAAGTCATACTATTTAAAGATTTCATTCACTATACTTATACTAAAATGATTCTCTTACCAAAGCAAATCCCATTACAAATAATAGCATTACTTCTCAGCGGCTTTTTCTTACTTTTTGAAGGTTGTCAAACATTGAAGAATCCTGAATGGAAATGGGAAGTCATTGATGCTAAGGGAACACCTACTGCACGTCATGAGGCGGGTGTCGCGGTCTATGATGACAAACTATACCTCATGGGTGGAAGGCGCATTAACCCTACTTCAGTATACGATCCTATCAATAATAGCTGGACAGAGAAATCAGAACCGCCTGTGGAGATTCATCATTTTCAACCAGTGGTGATTGATGACGCTATATACTTAGTAGGAGCTATGACTGGCGGATGGCCAAGAGAAAAGGCCTTAGACAGGGTCATCATCTATCATCCTGATGAAGACAAATATGAATACAGTCATACAATCCCTATACACAGAAGAAGAGGAGGTGCAGGAGCAGTCGCCTACAACGGTAAAATATATTTAGTAGGAGGCATCACTAACGGTCATATGGATGGGTACAGAACATGGTTAGACGAATATGATCCTCAGACGGGTGATTGGAAAGTTCTAGCTGATGCACCCACCGCAAGAGACCACTTTCAGGCAGTCATTGTCGGAGACAAATTATATGCATTAGCTGGTAGAACAACATCTAAACGAACAGAGCAAGATATGGCTCTGACCACTCCCTATGGCAACGTATATGATTTTAAGAAAAAGAAATGGGAACCTGTAACAACTGACTTAGCTATACCCACACTGAGAGCTGGAAATTCTGCTTTTGGATGGAATAATGAAGTAGTCATAGGCGGTGGTGAGAGTACTGCACATGTGGCGGCTCATCATGAAATAGAAGCTTATAACGTCAGCACAAAATCATGGAGACAATGGCCTTCGATGAATCAAGGTCGTCACGGAACCGGTTTTGTAAAAATAGGAGATTATCTTTATACCGCATCTGGATGTGGGAATCGAGGAGGAGAGCCAGAACTAACTTCAATCGAAAGATTACGATTACCTGTACAAACTTCTCGTGATAAAGAAGTCCCAACTAAAAAACAAATACCCGTGTATGGTAAGTGGCACACAGTGACCTTTTCTTTTGAAGGACCAAAAACATCTGAGACAGCTGAAGAGAACCCATTCTTAAATTATAGATTAGAAGTAGAGTTTGTACATGCTAATTCTAAATATAACATAAGAGGATTTTATGCTGCAGATGGAAATGCAGCGGCATCAAGTGCATCAAGTGGAAATATCTGGCAAGCCAGATTTACGCCAGACCAAGAAGGAGAATGGACTTATAATGCTCGACTTTATCATGGTGAAGACATAGCCTTAATGACTGACATGACACAAGCTGAGTCTATAAATTTAAATGAAGCAAGTGGTTCATTCATAGTCACAAGATCTGAAAAAGATGTACCTGACTTCAGAGGAAGGGGGAGATTACAGATTGCTAATGGCATGTTTCGTTTTCAAGACAGCGATCAATATTGGTTAAAGACTGGCACCAATAGTCCAGAGAATTTTTTAGCTTATCACGAAATAGATGGCACTTATAGAATCAAAGCTGAAGCTCAAGATGGTGAAGCGACTGCACCAGAACAAGTCCATAAATATGCATCACATGAGAAAGATTGGCATTCTGGAGATCCAGTCTGGCAGCAGAATAAAGGAAAAGGCATTATTGGGGCTGTCAACTATCTCGCATCTAAGGGTATGAACTCTATCTACTTTCTGACGCTTAATATCTTGGGAGATGGAAAAGATGTCTGGCCTTATGAAAATCCAAAAGATTTTACCAGATTCGACGTCAGTAAGCTAGAGCAATGGGACATCATATTTCAGCATATGCAGTCTAAAGGTATACTGCTCCATATCGTGACCCAAGAGACTGAGAATGAAACCATGCTTGACAATGGTAATACAGAACGGCTCAGAAAACTATACTATGATGAATTGATCGCAAGATTTGGTCATCATCTCGCTCTAGTTTGGAACCTCGGAGAAGAGAATGGACCAGCTGAGTGGTCACCCATAGGTCAGAATGATACGCAAAGAAAAGCGATGTCAAGCTACTTAAAAGCCAGTGACCCTTATCAGCATCCAGTATTATTACACACTCATTCTCATGATCCGCTGAGAGTAGATATACTAGAGCCACTCTTAGGATATAAAGATTTAGACGGCTTATCACTACAAGTGGATAAACGCGAGGGAGCCGGCGATGTCGTAGCTGAGTGGAGAAATCGATCCAGAGCGGCTGGCCAAGAATGGCTCATTACAATGGATGAAATTGGCATGTGGCACACTGCAGTATTACCAGATGATCAGGATCCAGAGCATCCCACTATACGGAAATACGCTCTTTGGGGCACACTCTTATCAGGCGCTGCTGGAGTAGAATGGTATTTTGGAGCTAAGCATCCACATAATGATCTGTCTTCTGAAGACTGGAGACAGAGAGACCGCTTATGGGATTTGACACGTCATGCGAATAATTTTATTGAAACTTACCTCCCCTACTGGGACATGTTACCAGCACGAGAGCTCATCAACAGTGAAGAAGCTTTTTGTTTAAGAAAATCGGGTGAACTCTATGCCATCTATTTACCAGATAACCAAGTAGAATACACCATTAACCTTGAAGAAGCAAAAGGTGACTTTGATATAAAATGGTATAATCCACTTCAAGGAGGACCACTAATGGAAGGTAGTAAAATAATTATTCAAGGCGGTGATATCAGGACACTTGGAAGTGCACCTCAATTAAATACTGAAGTAATAGACCAAGACTGGATTGTTCTGCTAAGGCAGAGAGTCAATTAATGACTAGATATAATAGATTAGATTAGTGATTATCTTATACAATTTGAGTTAGCTTCAATGAGTATTAGCCACTAATAATAGAAAGCCCGTTATCAAATAATAATCCTTATCCTTTAGGTGAGAAGATCATAGGTTTGTCATCATTTCTCGATACTAATAATAATTCCTTATTGCCTTGCTGGATGATCGCTGCATCTCTGACTTGTCCTTCAGTGACAATTCCAGTTTGCAAATGTGATACAGCTTCAAATTTATTATCCCCTATTTGCTTTAAGAATGCGCCTCTTCCAGCATCATGCCTACCAAGCTGTGGCTTTAATTCATAAAGATTCCCAGCTACCCAAATATCCGTTTTCCCATCACCAGAAAGATCACCTAAGGCAATACCATAGACTGGAAACATCTGAGCTTCTTCTGATAAAGCTTGTAGCTTAAACCCTCCAGGATGATTCCACAGGATGGAACTAGCCAAATTATTTATTTCATAGTTTATTGATTGTTTCCTAAGCTCTGGCTGGAATAAAGATTCATAAGTCTGAACAGCATAATCCTCATGTTGTAAGATTTGTTTTTTGAGCATTGGTAATTGACTTAACAACTCATCTTTGGTCGCAAATGGGTAAGGCTGATCATCTCCTGGAGGATACCAGGTGATCATAAATTCGCTTTTCCCATTTTGATCAAAATCATTGACATGCATCTTCAACGGCTTTTCTGCAGAAGCAGTTAATTTAGAATTCAGCCCTCGATTTCCTATGACAAAATCTAAATCTCCGTCACCATCTAAATCAGCTGATTCAAGTCGATTCCACATTCCCTTTGACTTTTCTATTTCTCGATCTAATTCTAATACACCTTGCTGATTCTTATAAATGTGAATGCCCATCCAATCTCCTGCGACGATGAGGTCAAGATCTCTGTCACCATCTATATCCGCCCATGAAGCGTCCGTTACCATCCCGACACCACCTAAAGCATCATCAGTTAGATCCATCCACTCTCCATCATCATTCATAAGTAAATAGCTACGTGGCGGTAGTCCATAATTACCAGGAATAACTCGTCCCCCTAAAAATAAATCTATGTCTCCATCAAGATCGTAATCAGCTGCCTCTATGCATGAAAAATTACCTACAACTTTAGGTACGTAATTTTGATTGCCTTTAAAATTCCCTGATCCATCATTTTCAAAATATCGAAGCATATAGTATTGGCTTTCAATCGTCACATCATTCCCACCTGACCCAATCATCAAATCAAGGTCACCATCTTTATCCAAATCCATAAATGCACCACATGTACTTTCGAATGCACGACTGTCTACAAAGTGTTGAATTTTCTTTTGCAGAAATTTTCCATTGGCATCTTGTATAAATAGCTTATCCTGATCATTCTTTGCGCCCAATAATATAAAGTCTTCCCGCCCATCTTGATTGACATCCCCTTTGATTATCCTTGGCCCTTCAGTAGAAAGCATACTCATTAATAATCGTTCATGATCAAAATCATTGTAAGTATTTTCTTGATGCTTACTATTACCTTTTATGATAGACTGACTGATTTCTTCATACTGCTGTTCTTGTCCTTGTTCTTTTATATATATACTTTTAGAGTTATTATAGTCGAGAACGATCGTTTGATCTACCTCTACATTTTCTATCATTTGATATTGAGAATTAGGCCAAAAGACTTCCAGTTTATCTATTGAATTGATAGCACCTATTCCAAATAATAGCTCAGGAGGTACACTACTTTGAAATCCTCTTGTATTATAATTTTCTAATACTTGAATTCCATCAGAAGTCGAAATTTTTACTTTAGCTCCTATGCCAAATGTATTCTGATCTAAGCCCTTGAATTTGACTTTAAGAAAATGATGACCTGTATTCTCAGACATATTTTCGTATATAAAACAGGGGCTATTCACGTTATTTACAACAAGATCTAAATCACCATCATTATCTAAGTCTCCATATGCTGCTCCATTACTGAATGACAGCTGGTCTAATCCAATCGTATCACTCACTTGATCGAAATGAAGTCCCCCCTTATTAAGGAAAGCATAATTCTTTAGTGCGTTAGATGGCATTTGACTCGTCAGACTTAAAGGACTCACCTTTGACTCCTGCTCAGTCTGACTCGCTACTTGACCATGAGATAAAAAATCTCTAAAGTCTAAGTACATAAGATCCCTCTGAATGCCATTACTGATAAAGATATCTTTCAATCCATCATTCTCAAAGTCAAATAATAAAGCACCCCAACTCCAATCAGTAGCAGATACCCCAGAGAACATAGCGACTTCTTGGAAGTCACCAGCCCCATCATTAAGGTGCAGACAGTTCTGTGCCATCTGATAATGATAATTAGCTCTATACTTTAAGTCTTCTACATGATAAGGATCAAAAGCTGACATCGCTTTCAATCGATAATTATCAGCTGCGAGCATATCAGTAGAGATAATTTCTGGGTGGCCATCATTATTTATATCAGCTATGTCTCCACCCATACTGGACGTAGAACAAAAGTCTATTCGCTCTATTAATTCTTCTGTGAATAATCCATCTTCATGATTGATGTATAAATAGTCTCTTTCCCAAAAATCATTGCTAACATAAATATCAGGAAGCATATCTCCATTGACGTCTCCTACACAAGCACCTAATCCAAATCCTATAGCACTTGAATAAATACCAGATTCAAGTGTCACATCTGAAAATGTGGCAGACGATGTTCCATTCTGATTAATTATATTGTTTCTATAAAGTTTATCACCTCCTAACTCATCTGGCTTATCCCGCATGCTATTAAACAAGTCAATTTTATCAGGTTCTTTAAAACTATTATTGAGCAAATAGCAATCTAAATCTCCATCTGCATCATAATCAAAAAATGCAGCTTGTGTAGAATAACCTATATTATTCAAACCATAGCTTCGAGCACTCTCCTTAAACTGAGGTATAGAAGAGTTTACATTTTTATTATCTGTACCTTGGTTTATGAATAGTTCGTTTTCTCTTTTTTTACCATCGAGATCTCCAGAGTTAGACACATAGATATCTAACCAGCCATCTCCGTTTACATCTACCATGGTTACTCCTGTACTCCAGCCGATTCTACCATGCACACCTGCAGCACGTGAAACATCTTCAAATACTAAATCACCCTTATTTAGATAAAGTCGGTTCTCTTCTAAATTAGAAGTAAAGTATATATCTAATAAACCATCATTATTTACATCACCAATAGCAACACCTCCACCATTATAATAATTTCTATAAGTCAGTACATTAAACGATTCATTATCAGTGACTCGATTTTCAAAATTGATCTTTGTTTTCGAACTATCTAATAAGTTAAAGACTGTCCTGTTTGGTGACAAATCATGAACCGTTTCCACATTGGCTTGACATGAGAATAAAAAGAAGATTGAAAAAATAGTAACTAAATTTTGCATAGTATCAATCAAAACTGCGTAACACAAAAACGGATAACATTAGCTCAAAATTTCTGACAGATAATTTTATTAGTCTGAAAGAAATATACACAGGTATTTTCATTCCTATGTATTCTTACAGTAATATAATCTTGCACACCCGTCCAAAATAAATGAAATAAACATGGTCAGTTTTCCCTAAATTAGGGTTGCACAAAACATAAGACCACACCTGCATCAAAGTTAAGTCTTTTCGCCCAACTTTTAGCGCTTATTGATAGAGCTGAATTTAAGCGTGTTGTCGCTCAGCATGGTACGGATAAATACGCTAAGGGGCTTGACACTTGGACTCATTTTGTATCCATGTTGTTCA
>CALFUK010000186.1 GCA_937929945.1 uncultured Saprospiraceae bacterium | reverse complement strand
GCATTAAAGTTGTAGGTGGCTTTATTGCCCAGATTAAAGGACCAGTAGCGTACTTCCGCGCTGTTGATATCTGCTGCTCCGTTTTGATTGTGGATGGGGGCTCGGAAGCGGAAGACATAGACTTCTTCGTCTTGCTTGGTGATGGCTGATAGGAGGTAGCGATTGTCATTATTCTCGATGAAGCCTCGGGTATCCACTGCGTGAAAGGGGAGGGTGTAGCGCTGCTGCCCATCGGGGCCATCGAGGGTGACGCTGTGTTCTGTTTGGAATACCAGACTCAGCCGCTCTACCATCTTAGGCAGGCTGAAGCGTCGGACGATGCTGCGCAGATTGAGCGCTCTGGGTAGCCTTTCTGCTGTTAGTGAGGCATCTGCATTCGTCTGGTCCAGCGAAAAGGCTTCTACCGTGGGGAAGTCGACACCACCAAAATCATCGATGTCATAGTCATACAGCCTGATGGCTATGGTCAGGAGCTTCACGTCATCGCGGAAGTGGAGTGCATTCGATAGACCCGCTCCATCAAAGCTCGCGGGCACGATGTGTACGGTGTATCGGTCATCTGTGGCGGTGCTGTCAGAATCTGCCACGAAGGGATTGGGCCGGCCAGAGTCGGTCTTGATCTGATAGTCTACAAGCGAGCCTTGGGTGGTATTATCACCCAGGCTGTACACATTGTAGCTGAAATAGCGCGTCTGGGGGAATCGCCCTTTGATCCGATAGCCAGTGTGCCGATTGGTTCTGGCTAATGTGTAAGTGAAATAGTTAGCGTATTGATCTGGCAGGATGCCCACGGTGGTGTCTCTGCCGATGTATGATTCCCAGACGGTATTGTCTGGATCCATGCTGCCAGAGTTAAGATAGCTAAGGGCGCAGTACCACATGAATAGGCAGAGAGCGAGCAGGACCAGCAGGGTATAGAGTAATTTTTTCACAGTTTATCGTTCTGTCAGCGGGGTAGGCCTCTTCAGTGCAGAAGATAGCAAAACAGGAGCGATGAAATTATTTTTTAGATTATTTCTGATAAGAGTGAATCTTTATGGCTCTTTCTACGTCATTAGAGTGACAGGAATATTGATCACTAAAATTGTAAACCATATGAAAGATAATAAAAAATGTAGCTGCCAGTGCGGCCCCTGTATTAACGGAGACTGCAAGAGCTGTACCTGTGAGAATTGTACCTGTTCTAATTGCAGCTGCTAAGTTCTCAGTAACAAAGTCGATGGCCCAGCCTGAGTCTCTCAGTCTGGGCTGTCCTTTTTTTATGTGGAACCGAAAACGTCTTTGACTTAGATAAGTAGGACACCCAGGTGGATGAATGAACTCAGTTATTTGCAGATTGACATTTCTCCTTGAAATTGAAGCATATGAATAGAATGCACTAAGTTATATCAGTCCCTATGTCATCATCAGAAACAAAAGATACGAGCGAGCTTTATCACGCATACAGTGAGGACCTGAGCCGCTTCCTTCGCTCTAAGTCGCAGGATCAGAGCTTGATTGAAGATATCATGCAGGACTCCTTCATCAAGCTGCATCTGTCCCTGACTGGTGGTAAGGTCATCCATAATCCAAAGTCCTGGCTCTTCCGTGTGGCCCAGAATGCACTGGTGGATCATCACCGCACATCTCAGAAGCAAGCTCAGCTCGTCAGTCCTCCGACTGAAGATGCCTACATCGAGGATCGACCAGCCCATACGCCTGCTGATTGCCTACGAGGCATCGTCTCCACCCTCCCTTTCAAATATAAGAAGGCGGTCTACCTTGTCGATATCAAAGGCCTCCGACAGACTGATGCTGCTCAGCAGCTACAGCTACCACTCCCTACACTTAAATCTCATGTGCAGCGCGGTCGCAAGCTCGTGGCTCAGGGCTATGTCGATTGCTGCGACTATACCATCAGGGAGGATGGCACCTTAGTGGGTGAGATCAAGGACTGGGAGGGATGCAAGGTCTGCCACTGATACACCCCGCCAGTAGAGTCTATGAAGATTGCTGCTTTCACACCTCTCAAGTCATTGGCTTTCAGCTCTGGACTACTGAAAATCTCTTCCTATAGATTAAGCTTCGTATAGAGATTCATAAAAATCTTCCCTGTTCCTGTCACACATCGACTATTTCGTGCTTATAGGTATAAACCAGAAATATTTACATCATGAAAGGTCTATGATGCTGATAACTATAACACCCCAATGGATGATGAAGCTTAGTTATTTGCAGCTTGGCATTTCGCCCTGAAATTTTAAATCATGAAAACTATGCTTCCTTACTGTACAGATCGATCCCTCACACAAAAACTGATCGTGTCTCTGTCTCTCATATGCCTTATCTCTTTCTCTATTCATGCCAGACCTGATGGCATCCATATCTCTGAACTGCTGGATGACGCTGGCTACTTAGTCACTGACAGTGGTCTCACTGGCAATGTGGATATGGCAGGCTATGAGATGGTCTTTGATGAGTGCGGCGCGCCGCTCTTTGTGTCTTCTGCTTCCATGGCTTGCGATATGTGGTCTTCCTTTAAAGGTTTGCCTCAAGGGGTCAATCGAAACACTGTCTATGCCAGCGTCATTGATGCTAATACTGGCTCCATCTACATTGGTGGAGACTTCACCGTCGCTGGTGCTGCATCAGCTGCTCGGGTAGCCAGATGGGATGGCAGTAGCTGGTCTGCACTCGGTGATGGATTTAATAACACTGTCTATACCTTGGCTTTGGATAATAATGGAGGACTTTATGCAGGCGGTAGCTTCACCGCTTCTGGCACAAATAATATACCGTATATCGCACGGTGGAATGGCTTCAGTTGGCAGCCGATACCTACCTTATCTCTTGGTGCACCTAATGGCACTATCTACGACATTGCGGTAGACAATAACAATGGCATCTATGCTGGCGGTGATTTTGTTTTCAATGCGGGCCTTAGTACGGTGAATAACATCTCCTACTATAATCCCATGTTTGGCTCTTGGACAGCTTTAGGTTCTGCTGCTGCTAATGGGACGACTGGTCAGGTGAATGCGATTGAGATATCGCCGTCTGGTCGAGTCTACGTCGGCGGTCAATTTCAAGCAGCGGGTGGAGTCATGGTCAATAGCATTGCGGTTTATTCACCTGGTGGTGGTTGGTCTGCTTTGGGTAATTTATTGGGAGTTGGGGTGTCTGGAGTGGTCTATGACATTAGTATTACTCCATTTGGCTTTTCGGGTACGAATGCTGTTTTTGTGGGTGGAGAATTTACGAATACGGCTTCTGGAGTCGCTAATAATATCGCATTCTGGGACGAAGCGAATCAAAACTGGAACAGCCTGCCAGGCGTCGGTGGGAGCGTCGGTGTAGCTGGTCAGGTCAATGCCGTAAGCGCCTTCTATAATGGTAACTTGACGGTATACGCCGGAGGC
>CALFUK010000185.1 GCA_937929945.1 uncultured Saprospiraceae bacterium | reverse complement strand
GGTAACTGATAGACACTATTCTCATTATGATGGCAGCTGAAACTGATGTCAGGGTGAGCGAGAGCCACTCTGACGAATTCATCTAAGATGTGCCGCAGCTCGACGGGGTCTGACTTGAGAAATTTTCTGCGCGCTGGCACATTGTAAAACAGGTGACGCACACTGAAGTTAGAGCCCTGGCCCGTCTGGCATGGCTCCTGCTTGATGACTTTAGAATCTTCTACTCGAAGTAAAATACCCAATTCTTGGTCGGCCTTTCTGGTCTTCAGCTCCACCTTAGCCACTGCCGCGATGGATGCCAATGCCTCACCCCGAAAGCCCTTAGTGTTAATGTTGAATAAATCTTCAGTGGATTTGATCTTACTGGTGGCGTGTCTCTCAAAGCTCATGCGGGCATCAGTCTCTGACATACCCGCACCATTATCGATGACTTGGATGAGGGTCTTACCAGAGTCTTTGATGATCAGCTTAATAGCTGTCGCCTGTGCATCTACGGCATTCTCGACGAGCTCCTTCACGACGGAGGCAGGTCTCTGGATCACTTCGCCCGCTGCTATCTGATTGGCAAGTGATTCAGGTAGTAACTGAATGATATCAGGCATAAATAGCTTACTCGAATGCTTCTAGAAAATTGGGTAAATATTCTAATAGAAAATACAAGCATAAAAGTAAGAGAATTAAGGTAATCACCAAGACCATTTTCCGAGATCGTCGTAAGGCCTTCTTATACTGATCGGTCTCGTATGACCTCGCGATGGGTTTTCTAAAACTACCCCTGATTCTAGCTTTCACTGCTTCTGGATCACCCTCATTGAATTTACCCTTGAGGGTGTTGATGCGGCTCTGCCGCTCCTCCTTATCAGGATCGTAGTATCTTGGTATATAGTCGAATGACTTATGTCTGGGTCGCTTGCCCATTCCGAATAATGACATAGCCATAAAATTAGTGATTTATTAGCTCGGGGTCAAATCTAGCTATCAATGACTGATGCATTGGTTCTGCTCTGGTGTGGACTTGGATTATAGTTTTGTTCTTGATTTTGACGAAGGGATGATTAGAGGGGCTAAGACTTTGTACCAAGCTAGCCATACTTTTATGCCGCCAATATCCTGATTCGAGCGATATGATCGCCACAGCCTCACATTTACATTAGACATCTCAGGATTATTACCTTACTTTTGTCATTCAAGTCTTTTGACCAACATGAGCGAGCAGATAAAACACGAATGCGGTCTGGCAGTCATTCGTCTCCTAAAACCTCTCGACCACTACCTGGAAAAGTATGGGACGAGCTTATACGGCCTGTACAAACTACAGCTACTCCTCCAGAAACAGCGCAATCGAGGCCAAGATGGAGCAGGCATCGCCAGCATCAAATTCGACACCCCTCCTGGTAAGCGCTATATCAGCCGCAAGCGAAGTAACTCCGCTAACTATCTCAAAGATCTATTCGAATCCGTCAATGGTCACTTCAATGAATTGACACCAGAGCAGCGTCATGACCCAGAATGGATGAAGCTCAATCTGCCATTCACAGGAGAGCTGCTCATGGGGCACCT
Organism: uncultured Saprospiraceae bacterium; assembly: GCA_937929945.1. GTDB lineage: Bacteria > Bacteroidota > Bacteroidia > Chitinophagales > Saprospiraceae > CALFUK01. The sequence continues at coordinate 18,984 of CALFUK010000185.1, read as the reverse complement.
GCGCTACGGGACCCATGGAACCAACTCCATCGAAAGTGTACACCCCTTCCTCCGTCTCAACAACTGGAAAAGCCGTAATCTCGTCGTCGCCGGTAATTTTAACCTGACGAATGTCGAGGAGATGTTCGAAGAGCTCGTGTCATTAGGCCAATACCCGAAAGAAAAGTCCGATACAGTGACGGTCATGGAAAAGATCGGCCACTTTCTGGATGATGAAGTGCAGCGGCTGTTCAATTGGTTTAAACCTGAAGGTTTTTCGAATCAAGAAATCAACGAACTCATCTGTCAGCACTTGGATGTACAGCGTGTCCTACAGCGTGCGTCTCGCCAGTTTGATGGCGGCTACGTGATGGCTGGCATGGTCGGTCACGGTGACGCTTTTATCCTGCGAGACCCGCACGGCATCAGACCAGCATACTACTATGCTGATGACGAGATCGTCGTCATGGCTTCGGAGCGGCCAGCACTGCAGACCAGTTTTGACCTGCTGTATGGTGAGATTCAAGAGCTCACTCCTGGTCATGCCCTGATCATCAAGAAGAATGGAGAGGTATCAGAGAAGACCATCCGCACGCCGGAAGAGAGAAAAGCCTGCTCCTTCGAGCGCATCTATTTCTCGCGAGGCAATGATAAAGACATCTACTTGGAGCGTAAGAAGCTCGGCGAACTCCTCGCCCCACGGATATTGAAGGCTGTGGATTACGACATTGATAATACCATCTACTCCTTCATTCCGAATACGGCAGAGACCTCCTTCATGGGATTAGTGGAAGGGCTGAATGATGAGATCAATGAAATCAAAAAAAACAAAATAAAGGAAGCTGGCGAAGCACTCACTCCTGAGCAGCTCGACGTAATCATGGACTTAAAGCCACGGGTAGAGAAGCTCGCGATTAAAGATGCCAAAATGAGAACCTTCATTGCGGACGGCAAATCACGTGTGCATATGGTCAATAGTGTCTATGATGTCACTTACGGACTGGTAAAAAATGGTGTGGACACACTAGTGATCGTCGACGACTCCATCGTACGAGGTACCACACTGAAAGAAAGCATCTTAACCAACCTAAATCGATTACAACCGAAACGGATCATCATAGTCTCCTCCGCACCACAGATACGCTACCCTGACTGCTATGGCATCGACATGTCTAAGATGGGTAATTTCGCCGCCTTCAAATCCTTAGTCCGCTTACTGAAAAAGGATGGTAAGGAGCAGCTCCTAGAAGAATGCTATGCCAAGTGTATAGAGCAAAGCGAGAATGGCTACCTCGACGAAAAAAACTACGTCAAGGACCTATATGACCAATACACCCAAGAAGAAATCTCTACCGAGATGGCCCTGATGCTTAAGCCAGATATCATCAACTGTCAAGTGGACATCATATTCCAAACCATTGAAAATCTACACATTGCCTGCCCTGAAAATACGGGAGACTGGTACTTCTCTGGCGACTACCCTACTCCTGGCGGCAGACGCATCGTGAACCAGGCATTCATAAATTACATGGAGAAAAAGGATGTGCGGGCGTATGGCTAAAGCCCTGCTCTATTGGTCAAAGACAGTCAGGTACTTATTAAATCTCCATGCTGTACTTTAATCTAACAAATGAAATCCGCATTTTCCCATGGTTAGGAGTCTCTGCTATCTTGCTGTGAATTAACAATTTCAAATCTTCATACTCTTTGGTGCCAATATCCATTAGCTCAGTTAGAATACCGTTCGTTAATTCTTCTATCGTTCGATTAAAGCCGTCTTCGAAACGTATGTTAAAAAACCTTTATATGCAGATTCATGCTTGTAAGTTTTGGTTTTTTTCAAGCAGTAGAGATGTTCCATTTTTGTATGGATTAGAAAATATGGGTTGCCATTCCACTTAATAAACAACAAGGACATCTCTGCTATTTATTCTATCATGTCACTCTTGATGATTCAGGTTTTTACGATATTTTGTATAGCAAATAAATAGCTGCATTTTTGTCACCTCACGATCATGGGTAAAATCAGACAAAGCACATGATGCATAGAGCGTAATAACATGAAACGTCCAAGACGTAGAAAATTATGACACTCAAGTGGGTGATTGGACTTAGTTATTTGCTGATTGGCCAATTCGCCCTAAATTTTAAATCCATGAAAAAGTCCAACACAAGTAAGTATCACCCGTTTCAGCCCATCTCACTTCCTGACCGCCAGTGGCCAGATAAAAAGATAGAGCACCCGCCCATCTGGTGCAGCGTCGACCTTCGCGATGGAAATCAGGCACTGCCCATACCGATGAATATAGAGCAAAAAGTAAAACTCTTTCTGCAGCTCGTACACATTGGATTTAAAGAAATCGAAGTGGGGTTTCCTTCGGCCTCCGATACCGAGTTCAACTTCTTGCGGCGACTGGTGGATGACCAGCTGATCCCTGATGATGTCACAATACAAGTACTCGTACAAGCCAGAGAAGCTCTGATCCGTCGAACATTCGAATCCCTAAAAGGAGTACCGAAAGCTATCATCCATCTCTATAATTCGACCTCGATCCTGCAGCGACGCATCACCTTTGGCGATGCCAGTAAAGAAGATATCAAAACCATCGCAGTGAATGGGACCAAGCTCATCAAGTCTCTGCTGCCAGAAATACCTGAGACAATCATCAGATTACAATATTCTCCAGAAAGCTTCTCCGATACAGAAAGCGAGTACGCCATAGAAGTCTGCGAGGCTGTGATGGACGTCTGGGAGCCGAACGAAGACAATCAAATCATCCTGAACCTGCCCTCTACTGTGGAGTGGAATCTGCCTAATACTTATGCAGACCAGATCGAATGGTTCTGTCGAAACATAAAAAACCGACCGCACACCATCATCAGTCTGCACACTCATAATGATCGTGGCACAGGGACCGCGGCCACAGAGCTGGGTCTACTAGCTGGCGCTGATCGGGTCGAAGGCACGCTCTTTGGTAACGGGGAGCGGACAGGCAATCTTGACCTCGTGATCGTCGCGCTCAATATGAACAGTCATGGCATAGACACAGGACTGGACTTCTCTCAGCTGGATGAAGTACGGCGCGTCTACGAAGAGACCACGGGCATGACCATCCACCCTCGGCAACCCTATGCGGGCGAACTAGTATTCACCGCTTTCAGCGGCAGTCATCAGGACGCTATCAAAAAGGGGATGGACAGGCTAGACAAGAGTGATGATACCTGGGCTGTACCCTACCTCACCATTGACCCGAATGACATCGGCCGTAGCTACGAGGCAATCATCCGCATAAACAGTCAGAGTGGAAAAGGAGGTGTAGCCTATATCCTTAAGCGAGAGTTCGATTACGACCTCCCTAAAAAAATGCATCCTGAAGTAGGCCTGTACATCAATGGTCAAGCTGATGCACGCGGAAGAGAGCTGTCCTTTGCCGAGATCTTAGAAGAATATAAGAAAGAATTCGTCAATCGAACAGATGTGCTTTCGCTTAAAAAATACCGCATCTCCACACTGACCGCCGATCTGGTCGAAGCATCTATCATCCTGAGCCGAGATGGAAAAGACATTGAGATAGAAGGCCGTGGCAACGGACCTATCAACTCTGTGGTATATGCCATGAAGCAGCTGGACTGGAAAGACTTCAATCTGGAAGAATACAGGTCACACTCCGTCGGTCAGAGCTCTGCGTCTACATCAGTATCGTACATCCAGATCTCATCCAAGACTGATCCAAGCAAAAAGTACTGGGGCTGCGGTGTACACACCAGCATCCGGCGGTCTGGGATCAATGCACTAATCTCAGCCTACAATCGATCTTTGCGACCATCAACAGTTCAAGATAAGTAAGGACTCATGAAGTCAGTTCTCAGAAGCTTAGTTTATACGAAAAGGGTTACTAATTTTATTTTGGCAGTCCTATATATATCAATTTGTTATATATTATAAAAATTTTTAATTTTACCTGCTAAACTAAACCGTTCATGGGCCGCTTATTTCAAATATTGCTGTATGTCATCGTACTTGTCGTCATATTCTCGGTGATCTCTATCGGATGTAAAAAGTGCAAAGCGACCAGCGAAGAGATGCTGGAAAATGCCAAAGATGGGGTCGAGAATGTTGCTGACACCACAGAAGGTGCACTCGCTGATACCAATGATGAATTCTTCGGCGACGGTGATGAAAATGATTATGGCAACAGCCAAAGTGAAAACCAAGAGCTGGCGGATGAGCTCTTCCAAGAGGCTGAAGTCACTTACGAAGAGGAAGAAAAAGAAACGCCTCGGGCAGTCGAAAAACCTCGAGAGAGCGTCCAGCCCCGCTATTCCAGCTCTGCAGGTAAATATATGATCATTGCTGGTAACTATCTGGTAGAGGAAAATGCGCGAAATATGGTCAGGCGCCTGTCTAACAATGGCTACTCTAATGCTGAATCAGTGGTCTTCGATGACTCTCGATACTACACCGTGCTAGCCAGCCGCACAGATGACTATAACCAAGCACTGTCCACATCCAGTCGCCTCAAATCTGAAGGCATCGATAACTATGTGAAGACACAGAAAGACTAGACCATGTGTGGCAGATCATCGCTGACCATTCTACAAAAAGAACTAGAGAAGCGCTTCAATGCCACCTTCTACTCAGATGATCTACTGCAGTACAATCCACTGCCCAACTATAATGTAGCACCGACGCATATGCATCCAGTGATCACTAATCTGGATCAAGAGCACTTACAGTTTTTCCGCTGGGGCCTGATCCCTTTCTGGGCTAAAGATGTAAAAGTCGGTTATAAAATGATCAACGCCCGCATTGAAACAGTACTGGAGAAAACGGCCTTTAAAAATGCATTTAGGACGAAGCGCTGTCTCGTCCCTTTTGATGGATTCTACGAGTGGAAAAAGACACCTACTGGCAAACAACCCTACCGAATCATCACCAAAAATACTGACGTCTTCTCAGTAGCTGGTCTATGGGCGGAGTGGACATCGCCCGAGGGAAAAACAATACACTCATTCACGCTACTCACACAAGGGCCGAACGAGCTCATGAAAGGGATACACGACAGAATGCCCGCCATCCTCACACCAGAGCAAGAGCAGCTGTGGCTGGATGTGTCTGTGCCGCCTGAGGATCTACGTGCTATGATCACGCCCTATCCAGATGAATGGATGCACGCCTATCCCGTAAGTCCTCGTGTAGGCAATGTCAGAGAGAATGATAAGGGGCTGTTGGAAGAGGTGCCAGTACAAACGACATTAGACCTCTGATCTTTCCTATTTTTCATTCTAAGCTTCTGTCATTGACATTTGCTTCCAGTCATTGGAATATTGTCTAGTTCGTAGGCCAGATGCTGAAATACTTCAGAGTAACTCTCATGTTATTTGGCAAAAGTGCAGTCAGAAAAACCAAAAAAAAGGGCCCAAAGAAGAAAATTTCAATGGACCTTATAACAAGTGATTGAGTAGTTTTCGAGTTAGTTTCTCGTAGAGCTTTAAATTACAAAACTATCAGCTTTATCAAAGCAATACATAGATTTTTTTAGCAATGCGTCGCAGACTTTAACGCTTGTTATCTCTTAGTGAGACACAGCGGCATTACGGCCTCGCATCCAAACATATAGAATGCCAAACAAAACGATCAAAATCGCTGGAAAAAACATGATCGTACCTAATGTCTCTTGGCCTGTGAATAATTCTAACTGGTCTCCTGATAGTCCATTTGCCTCGCCCGCGGTGCGATTAGAATCAATCCAACCACCGATGATCGGCTGCATAAAATAAGAGGAAAGCATTCCAATACCTCCAATGATCGACATGCCAAGCGCTCCACTCTTCGGAATGTAGTCCGCTACAAAGCCGATCATGTTAGGCCAAAAATAAGCGACTCCCAGCGCGAAGACAATTGCCACAGCGTAGACAGCAGGACCTGTGATCTGTGTGAATAAGAACAAACCTAAAGTGGCTAATATAGCAGAGCCTAATAAAACCCCCGTCGTACTAAATTGGTGTACCATCTCACCCCCAAAATACCTGGCTACAGCCATGGTACCTGTGATAAGAGCCAAGACTAACATCGGTGCAGCTCCACTGCTCTTCAGAATGAGCTCTACCCACTGCGTCGGACCAAACTCCGACTGGGCGGTGAACCACATACAGACCATCATAAAGATAAAAAGGGGTGATAGCATCGCTTTAAAATTACCGGAGATAGTTCCGGCTTCTGCGACTTTAGCTTTGGGCCATGGCTCTCCCCAAAAAAGAATAGCATAAATCACTGTTGGAATCAGAATAACCCAAATCTGTGCCTGCCAGCTCATATTCTGTCCCGTCATAAAGTAAGATACTAAGGCACCGATGACGATCCCTCCAGGAAACCACATATGAAAGCGGTTCATCATCTTACTCATCTTATTGCCTTCATAGGCATCAGCAATCATCGGATTACATGCAGCCTCTGTACAGCCATTACCCAGACCGATCAGAAAGGTAGAAATCATCAGACCCATATAGCTACCTGCGTAAATGGTCATGATAATACCCACGGCATGAGCAAAAAAGGCAAACTGCATGATGATCTTACCACCGACAGAATGGTAGATTAATCCACCAACAATCATGGAAATAGGAAAACCAAAAAACCACATCGAATTAATGTATCCCAGCTGTTCGGCAGAAAGGCTAAGCTCATCGCCCAGCTGGGGCAAGATACCCGCTCTGATACTAAATGATAAGGCAGTTGTAATTAAAGCAAAACAGCTTCCGTAAAATAGACGCTTGTCGTCAATAGATTTTTCCATGTGAATGATTTAAGCTGCCAAGACTGTCAAGCTCTGGCATAGATCGTTTTTCAATATTGTTTCAGCTGTTAAAATATCGAAATATCTTGTCAGCAGGGAATATATGACGCTAAAAATCTATGCGTCCTCGCTGGCTTTCATTTTTTCTGCATTCTCCGCCACCTGGAGAGCCTCAATGATACCGCCAATGTCTCCATCAACAATCTTATCTAAACTGTAGAGAGTGAGGTTGATGCGGTGATCAGTCACTCGATTTTGTGGATAGTTATAAGTTCGGATTTTATCTGAGCGGTCGCCGCTACCTACCAGGGATTTACGCTGTTGCTTTTGTTCTTTGTAAGCTTTCTCTTTTTGTGATTCTTGTATCTTCTGAAAGAGACGATTCATCGCTATCTCTCTATTCTTATGCTGTGATCTAGAGTCTGTACTCTCTGCCACGATGCCCGTCGGAATATGGGTAAACCTGACTCCTGACTCCGTCTTATTCACATGCTGACCACCGGCTCCACTGGCGCGGAAGGTATCTGTCCTCAGATCATCTTTCTTGATATCGATGTCTTCCATCTCAAATTTTGGAATGACGGCTACGGTGGCCGCGGAAGTGTGGACTCGACCTTGCGATTCTGTCTTTGGCACGCGCTGCACTCGATGGGCCCCTGATTCGAATTTCAACATGCCGAATACTTCATCGCCTGATACTTCGATGACCAGTTTATTGAATCCACCTGCAGTGCCTTCATTTGCATCAAGAACTTCCGTTTTCCACTTCTTTGACTCAAAGAACTTAGTGTACATGCGATATAAATCGCCTGCAAAAATACTCGCCTCGTCACCTCCCGTACCAGAGCGTATTTCAAAGACGACATCCTTAGAATCTTCTGGATCTTTAGGAATAAGTAAGACCTTTATCTTCTCTTCTATCTCTTCCTGTTTCGGCTTTAGTTCTTCGATCTCAGCCTTGGCCATTTGCCTCATCTCTTCATCTTCATCCTTTGACATTTCTTCTGCTGATGAGATGTTATCGAGTGTAGATTTATAGACTTTGTAAGTCTCGACGATCTCAGTCAGTGATTTATATTCTTTATTGATCTTCGTGAATTCTTTAATGTCACTAGCGACGTCTGGATCTGAGAGTTTCTCTTGTAAATCTAAAAAGTGAGCGTATATGGATTCTAACTTTTGTAAGAGCATGTCTGTATTCTTCTTTGTCTAATAATTTCCCGGTCTCAATATAATCAGTCTGTCACAGTCTTAAGCTGATTTTTTTTGTTTGGCCTGCTCTATGCTCGCCTTGAGTGCTTCCATGATATCTACCACCGGCTTCTCGTCTTCGGTATCGACCACACTGACGATCTGCTTGCCGTCTACTTTTTGCTGGACGAGATCCATGAGGGCGACATGATATCGATCATCAAAGTCCACCTCCGAAAATGATGTACTGAGAGAATCCACAAGGGTATTGGCCAGCGCCAATTGTTTTTCATCTATCTCCACAGGCTCCGTGTCAGGAATACCTTCCATGCTTCTAATTTCTCGTGGGTACCTGAGCTTATACATGATGATGCCTTCTTTTTCTGCTGTGATCAGCACCACATCTTCTTTATCTCGCAAGACGATTCTGCCGATCCCTGCTTTCTTCGTCGTACGAAGCACTTCTGAAAATAAGGTATACGTCTTCTTAGCAATATCTCCGTTCGGCCCGATATAGTACACTGCTTCAAATCTGGAAGGATGCACCTCAGCCAAATCAACGAATGCTTCGATCTCTATGGCTCGTGTGCTTTTGAGCTTGATAGCTTCTAGCTCTTCTTTTTGAAATACAACGTATTGGTCTGGTTCATATTCATAACCCTTGAGAATATCTTGAGACGACACCTTTTCATTGCAAGTCTTGCAGACCTTGCTGTAGCCGATTCTGCCATTGTCTTCTTTATGAAGCTGGTTAAACGATATCTCGTGCTTGGTCTCTACTGCATTAAATACCTGAATGGGTATTGTCACCAGAGAGAATCTGATATGTCCTTTCCATACTGATCTCATAATCGTATCGCATTAAAATGAAGAGATAAAGATATTGAATAAGTCTCGATACTAGCTCGTTAAGACTCGATCCATAAATCCTTTGTATGCTGTATTGAATTCTTCGGGCTTCTCCATCATAGCCGCATGACCGCAATGGTCAATGAAGACAAGAGAAGAATCGTGTAGTAATTCGTCAAATTTTTCAGCAACAAAGGGCGGTGTTATTTCATCCTGTTTTCCCCACACCAGCAGCGTTGGTACTTTGATGGCATGGAGTTTATCTGCCAGGTTGTGCCTGATGGCTGATTTGGCCGTGATCACGATTCTGATCACTTTGGCTCGGTCATTGACGATGCTGAAGACCTCATCCACCATTTCTTTTTTCGCCATCAATGGATCGTAGAAAGTGGACTGGACTTTCTTTTTCACATACTCATAGTCTTCTCGCCGAGGCCAGGTACTACCCATAGGGTTTTCAAATAGACCTGAGCTACCTGTCAATACCAGAGACTTTATGAGTTCAGGACTATCGAGCGTAAATATCTGTGCCAGATGTCCACCCAGAGAATTACCTAAGACATGTAAATCTTTTAGCTTTTTATAACTGACAAAAGAGTTAATATAATTCAGCAAGCCATCTAAACCCACTTCTTCTTTAGGTGCTGTGAGAATGGGAAGTAAGGGCACAATGATGTTAAATCGTTGCCCGAAATCCTTGAGTAGAGCATTGAAGTTACTAAGTGACCCAAATAGACCGTGCAGCAACAATACATTGGTCGTACCACCGCCTGTCTCTATGTACTCGTACTGATCATCTTTCTGAATCTCGTATTCCATATTGTTACGTAAAGTTATCTTTTTTGTGGAGTATTATTTACTCTGTGCTGAAGAGACTGGACGAATATCTAATCATTCTTGGTACAGAAGAGCCTTGGCCATAACAAGGGCAAGATCTACTTAGTCAGCTGTCTTTCGATTTTGTAGTCTTGTATTTTCCACACTCACTTATTAACATTAATCAAAGTAGAAATAGAAAAAAGTATTCTTGACTCAAGATTCTATCTTACTTAATGTCGCAAAATCAGAAGCTAATCATCATATAATGAGTTTATAACACATCTATCTTTTACTATACATACTACAACTATCCCGATTATATAACGAGCAGAAAAAAATTTTTAGAGTTGATAATATGTTGATAACTACTCATTATTCTGTGAATGAACTGTGAATAAAATGCTACGTGGTGCGGTATGTTGATAAGAAGAGCCATGACTGTACGCCAAAAAATAGTGTGGCAAATAAAAGATGCACTGGCTGCATGGTTGCTGGTACCGCGAAGTATGCCATGATGATTCCTGACATAATTTCCACCAGTAGCAGAGTCGCTATGATGTATGACCAGCGTTTCCACAAATCGTTCTGCCGTAGTCGATGGATGATGTAAGCATTCACTAAAATCAGAACTATCGCAAAACTGCGGTGTATTTCGAATACAGCAGAGAGTGACTCTATCCACATAGGCCTGATCACTTCACTGTGTGATAACACATCGATCTCTTGCCTCACCTGGGTGCCTAGATACACCTGTAACAATGATAGAGCGATAGCGAGTAGCAGCGGGATTCTTAGTTTGTTAGCCAGTATCTGCTGTGTCGGTTGCGCGAGCTTAATCAGCAATAATAACAGAAAAATGATGATGAAAGCAAAAAGCATGTGAAAGGTGATGGTCCAAGGTGTCAGATTAGTTGCTACCACGATAGAACCAAACCATCCTTGTATGCTTGTGAATACCAGAACCAAAAAACTAAGCAGCGGAATGATTTTGTTTTTCTTATAAAGCCAGAAAGACATGATTAGACCGATGATCATAAAATTACCTGCCATAAAACCCAGTAATCGATTGATGTACTCTATCCAAGTCTTGCTAGCTACGAATGGCTCTTCTTCGAGAAGTCTCGGGTCATTCATTAAGGCTTCTGCCGTATCATTTAGACCGAGGCGCTGTAAGAATGACTGATACTTCGCAAGCTTCTTTTTTCGCTTGGCTAAAAATGTATCCCTGTAGTCAGATGGAAGCTGATCAATGTGTGTCGGTGGTATCCATTGGCCAAAACATTTAGGCCAATCTGGGCAACCCATGCCCGAACCTGACATGCGGACTACAGAGCCAGCCAAAATCACCAGATAGATGGCAATAAGCGTGATGATTGTTAAGCGGTAAAAAGACTTGATCATACATTCGGCTTTTTTATAAATCTATTTTCAACGTTTCCACACAGTAGCCCCATCCTTAGTTATTTTAATTATTAAAGAAAAAGGTTTATTACTATTAGTCGTGTTAGTTGGTGGATAAATACTTGCAATAGCATAGTGGCTTGTCATTACTAATATTTTACAACACTGTAGAGGCAGTTTGGTTAGCACAATATTGGGCTTATTCTTTGATTACTAACAAGCTTTTCAACTTGTTAGTAACTAAAATGATGAAAGATGACTGATTGTACGCTTATGAATGAGCTGTTGGTGAAGCCTATCATTTTTGTCTATAGTCCCATTGCTTTATTTGACATGTATAAATAAGCCATGTTAGTATGTGTAGTCCTGTCATTACCAACAGCTTATACTCATTTTCATTTTTATTAATTAATTGATTGCTAATTGTTTATAAATTATGTTTAATTTTAATGTGTATAACCGATTTTTCCCATGATTAACAGATTTTCCCTAGCTGTGACTCAGGATAAGTTTATTAAATCTTACCCTGCCGTAGATAAGCAATACGCTTATAAAAAGTCATATAACATCAGCCCCTTGCAAAAGAGCTGCATCATCTATAAGAATGAGCAGTATGAGATGTGCCACGCAGTCTGGGGCCTACTCCCCCACTTTTCTAAAGACAGGTCTAATGCTGGAAATCTTTACAATGCTGCTGTAGAAGGCATAAGTAGTAAAGCGTCCTATAGAATACCCATACGCCAGTCAAGATGTGTGATTCCTGCAGATAGCTATTACACGCAGTACAGGGGGTCTTGGTACAGAGTAATGAAGCGAGATCGCAGTCCGATACAAATGGCAGGTCTATACGATATCGTCACTTTGGACCAGAGTTACTATATCTCCTTTGCTATGATCACTGTCAGTCCTAACCGAGATCTTGCTGGATTAGAGCAGTGTATGCCAGCTATCATGAAGGATGAATCATTGGAAGCATGGCTGGATAAATCTACCCCTCTGCCTCAAGTCATGGATTTAATACAAGTCGCAGAGAATTATCAATGGGTCTATTATCCTGTATCTGATGAGGTAGCTACCACTGGTACTAATGGGCCTGAGCTACATGAAGAAATCAAATCAGAGCGGACCTTATTCGATCTGGTATGAGAGCGGTCATCCAACGAGTAAGCCAGTGCAGTGTCACAATAGATGGATCTTTACACTCATCTATAGAGCAAGGATTACTGATCCTTCTAGGTGTCGAGGACACAGACGACACTGCTGATATAGAATGGCTGAGTCGTAAAATACTACACATGCGCATCTTCGATGATGAGGAGGGTGTCATGAATAAAAGTGTGACTGATATCTCGGGCGAGCTTATGGTCGTCAGTCAGTTCACGCTGCATGCGAGCGTCAAGAAAGGAAATCGCCCTTCTTATCTCAGAGCTTCTAAACCACCCGTAGCCATACCGCTTTATGAAGCATTTCTGAAGAGTATGGCTGATTCAGGACTGCATGTGCGAGCGGGAGTCTTCGGTGCTGATATGAAGGTCAATCTCATCAATGATGGACCAGTCACCATACTAATTGACACCAAGCATAAGGAGTAATGACCATTAAAGTATATCAAAAGCAAGTAGACGACTGGATTAAAGAGCATGGCGTCAGGTACTTTGACGAGAAGACGAATATGATCCTATTGGTCGAAGAAGTGGGTGAGTTGGCCAGGCTGATGGCCAGGGTCTACGGGGAGCAGTCATTCAAGCAGACTGAAAAGACACAAAATGCTAAAATGAAGATTGCTGATGAACTAGGTGACATCCTCTTTGTATTGACCTGCCTTTCTAATCAGATGGGTATCGATCTGACTGAAGTGATTCAGCATAACTTCACTAAAAAGACCAGTCGCGATAAAGATCGACATCATAAAAATCCAAAGCTAAACCAATAAGTATTCTATAATCCGATCCTTCGGTATAAATGGAGCCAGGCTGGACAATCCAAGATGATGATTAGCACATTCGATCAATTGAAATTCGTCCGCCGTGTTTTGACAATATCTTTTTCCGGTCATGATCAATGCCTCCAATGGGATGAGGCCAATCAGTTCAGATCCTGTAACACTTATACCCTGAGCTGAAGCCAATTCCTTGCAAGCTTCATATACATCATAGAGGCCTGTCTCATGGTAATCAGTAAGATTCATAGATACTTGTGCACATCCATATTCCTTCATGTACCAGCCGATGGCTCTGACACTTGAGAATTGTCCTTTGACTCTTTGGCGGTTCTTGTCTCGATAACCCGATCCGCGGATCTGGCTGGCTATCTTCTTGGCTAGCCTTTCGTCCTTAGTGGATAGATTGACATTATAGGCTAATAGAAATGAACGCACTCCCATCACGGTAGCACCACACTTAGTCGAGTCATGATGAACACCAAAGTCAGGCGGCCGAGTACCAGAGTTAAGTCTTTGTTTTAATTCTTCGTATTCACCACGTCTGATATGCGCTAGATGATAGTGTTCGTCGTTCTGAGCGGAATCAGCATATAGATATATAGGTACTTTATGCTTCGTACTGATGGTCTCTGCTAGTGCATGAACCCACGGAATCAGCGTTTCTTTGGATATACCGCTGATGGGAATAAAGGGACAAACATCGATGGCCCCTAATCTGGGGTGTTCGCCTTGATGCTGCGACATATTTATGGCATCAAGTGCTGTGGCGAATAGTGCATGGATGCTGAGAGACATATGGTAGCGGTCCGCAACAAAAGTGAAAACGGTTCTGTTAGCATCGTATCCTATGTCTGTATGGAGTAGCGTCGTACCTGCACAGGAGCTGATGGACGAGCTGATTTTACGTATTACTTCCTGATTTCGCCCCTCGCTTACATTGACGACGCATTCTATTATTTCGTCCATATGCACTATATATGACACTAGATTAGTAAAGTTTTTTATAATTTAATGAAATGCTACGTTATCGAATTAAGATTATAATACTGTTATCTTACTTTTTGAGTCTGATGCAGGCCCATGGTCAGCAGGTATCTGTCTCGAAAGAATTCAATATCAGGACCGACTATGCTTATGAGATCTTAGGCCATGTAGGTGAGAATATATTGCTCTACCGTGATAAAGGCTTTGATAAGATGATATCAGCCTTCGATAATGATTTACAATTCAAATGGGAGAATAAGCTCCTTTTCGAACACAAGAAGGTGAAGGTGATTGGCCTGACACCGAGGGATTCACTTTTTTCTATTTTCTATGCGATGAAGAAGGATGGTGTAGAATACATCCGTGTGGGTAATTATGATGGCAGTGCTAGACTCCAGGACAGCCTCACTATTATAGAGCAAGAAAAAGACTTAGTTGGGCAGCGGTTTGAGATCATCAACTCTGAAGACAAGAAAAAGACGCTACTCTACTTCACAGATCATAATGATCGGTTTAAGGTTATTGTCTATGATCACCTGAAAGACACTTTGGACTGGGAGGAGGATTTCTACTTTGAAGGTGTCGATGTCAATGATGATATATTTGATATTCAGTTCACTAATAACGGAGATGTCGTCATCTTGATCGAGAAAGAAAACAGGACAGGCAAGAATAATGACGGCGTCTTAGAATATGTCGTATTTAGTAAGGACAATCGGTCAGGCAGCATTGGCCAGATTTTCTACCAGGGTAAATATTTGCAAGACATAAAAATGTCTATCGACGAAGAAAACAGTCGAATAGGCTTTTTTGGTCTGTATAATGAGAAAAAAGCGAAGTGGTCAGAGGGATACTTCTACCAATTCATCGACTGGACTAATCTATCGAATCAGTATGAGTTCGAGTTCAAGCCTTTTGATCCAAAACTGATTGTAGACGTCTATGGGCCGAATGCGAAAAAGAAGAAGGGCCTCAATTTCTTCTTAGTTAATGATGTCTTTTGGAGAAAAGATGGAGGTGTTATCATGATAATGGAAATGCAGCGACAGTTCTCGCGACGGAATAATTATGATATCATCGGTCGGTCCTCTGCTGATTATTATTCTGCTCGTGGGTGGGTGGACTATTTCAGTGAGGATATGGTGATCACTGCCCTTCACCCTGATGGGAGTGAGCACTGGACTGAGGTGTTGTTCAAAAAGCAATTTTCTCAAGATGATGGTGGTATCTATGCCTCATACTATCCATTTATCACCCCCTCCAGGCTTAGACTGATCTATAATGATGAAATCAAGAATGAGAACACGGTGAGTGAGTATGTACTCAACGGGATAGGTGAATATAAGCGAGAAAGCCTTTTCAGTACACGCTACCAAAACATTAAACTGAGATTGATGGATGCGCTGCAAATATCGAAGAATGAGGTATTGATTCCATCTCAAAAGAACTATAATTTATCATTAGTCAAGATATCATATAATTAGTATGCTAAGTCGTTAGATGGAATCTAACATAGTGATAATATGATAAGAAATTATATGTGTTAAAGATTGTTGACTTATCAAACAAAGTGTCGTAAATAGCTTAGTTTAGATAATCTTTTTGTGAACTGTGTATTATGACCATGCTCAAACCTATCTACGAAGAGCTCCTCTTGCAATTCGAAGAAACAATACGAAAACAAAAGGCCTACTTTAATGCGTCCTGTGTGAAGCTCGGGCTACCGCTGTCGTATGATCAGTGGCTGGTGTTAGAGCAAGTCATGAACAAACAAGGCATTAAGCAAAACATCATAGCTCGTAAAATAGGCAAAGAGCCAGCCTCCGTTTCCAGAATCCTAAACTACTTAGAGAGAAAAGAATTGATCATCAAGGTTAATAACGAAAAGAACCGCAGAGCCAATAAAATCTACTTAACCCACTCCGGCTATGATATGTGCGAGAGAGTGATGGCTGTGTATTCTGACTGCATGAATAAACAATTCAAAGGCATCTACGAGCGTGAGGTCAGTCTCATCCGCGGTATATTGGATCGGGTGAATCAGAACGAACTTAGCTAAGCCTAATCTAACTCACCCTACCCTTTCTTATAATATCTTTATCAAGGCTTAATCACTTTCGATTTCTTCTCTGCTCGTTTAGCACGCTGCATTGGGTTTTCACCTCCAGACTGTCCTCTAGCTCTCTGACGTTGCTTAAAGAGTTCAAACTTAGAAGGCTGCTGTTTTGGTGGATAGTAATTATTAGAGGTATCAGTATCAGCTGTCTCTTGGTATGGATCTAATGTGATCTGCTTGACAGCTTTCGTGGTTGGAAAGACTTTAGTGACTTTCTGATTGTCCATTTTCCATACTTCTGCTGGGATCCGAATGATCTCATCCGTACCATCTTCATACTCAAACTGTAGAATAATCGGCATCACCAGACCACCATGATTCTCGAAGGTAATTTCATAGTAGTTTTTATCATCCTCCAAAATCTTGCGCTCTTCCTCTGATAGAGAGCTGATATATTTGTCATATTCTTCTTCGTCTATCGCATCCACAGCCAGTCGGTCATAGGAAGAGTAGAAGTCTACGATAGCAGGATCTATCTCCTCTTGTGTTTCCTTTATCTCAGTTTTATTCCTGACGGCTGCGATGTCAGGGAGACCTTGCTGTGCTTTAGCCTTTTCATTTTCTACAGTCGGATTTTTGGAGTCAGGTTTGAAGAAGTTGACTGAGGACATACTGATATCTACATTATCATTCGTGTAGAACCAGCCTCTCCAAAACCAGTCAAGGTCTACTCCAGAGGCATCCTCCATAGTACGGAATAGATCTGAGGGGGAGGGCTGCTTAAAGGCCCAGCGATTAGCATATTCCTTAAATGCTGTATCGAAGAGCTCTCTACCCATGACGGTCTCTCGCAGGATATTGAGCGCAGTGGCAGGTTTACCATAGGCGTTATTACCAAACTGGTGGATGGATTCTGAGTTAGTCATAATAGGGGAAATCTTACTTTTGTCACCACCCATGTAGCTGGTGATGTTTCTTGCTGGCCCTCTTCGGTGCGGCCAAGTTCTTGACCATTGCTGTTCTGCCAGGTATTGCGTGAACGAGTTTAGTCCCTCATCCATCCAGGTCCACTGTCTTTCATCAGAGTTGATGATCATGGGAAACCAGTTGTGGCCTACTTCGTGAATGATGACGCCAATGTGTCCATACTTCATGCGCTCGGAGTAAGTACTGTCGCTCTGGCATCTACCATAATTGAATGCCATCATGGGATACTCCATTCCCATATTACCGTCTACTGACCAAGCTACTGGGTAGGGATAATCGAAGAGGTAGTGTGAGTACCACTTGATGGTGTGTGCGACAGCCTTGGTGGAGAATTGGCTCCAGAGACAGTCGCCTTCTTTGGTCCACATGGACTGTGCCATCACCGTTCGCCCATCACTCATCTTGACACCCAAAGCATCCCAGATGAAGCGGCGTGAGGAGGCAAAGGCAAAGTCTCTCACATTCTGTGCAGAGAATTTCCAAGTTTTCGTTTTACCAGACTTATCTGCCATGCGATCGTTTGCTTCATCAAGTGAGGCTATGATCACTGGGTGTATATCCGCACTCTTAGCATCATCCCATCGACTTTGTTGCTCCTTAGTTAATACCTTATCGGGATTAGTAAGCTCTCCAGTGGATGATACAAGGTGATCAGCAGGTACGGTAATCTCTACATTATAGTCTCCGAAAGTGAGATAGAACTCGCCTCTCCCCAAGAACTGCTTGTTCTGCCATCCTTCTTTATCGTCATAGACGCACATGCGAGGAAAAAACTGAGCGATGACGTATACGTTGTTACCGTCTTCTTCAAAAGGTTCATAACCTGAGCGGCCGCCATTGGTTTTAGTATTATTAATGTTATACCACCACTTAATGGAGTAAGTGAAGCTCTCTCCTGTCTTGAGAGGCTTGGGCATATCCACTCTCATCATGGTGTTATTAATCATGTGTTTCAGGTCTTTCCCATTTTCATCTTTCACTTGCTCTATGTTGAAGCCACCCTCAAATGTTGGTTCTATGCGACTGAGTTGGCGAAGGGACATTTTATCTCTGACACTGTTGCTGCTTACAGCGTGAGTAGCTGATTCTTTGGATCGAACGTTTTGGTCGAGCTGCATCCACAAATAACTAAGTGGATCAGGTGAGTTATTGTAGTAGGTGATTGTCTCTTCTCCGTAGAGCCGTGCAGTGTCATCGTCTATTCTGATCTTCATGTCATAGTCAGCCTTCTGTTGCCAGTACTCATGACCAGGTGCTCCTGATGCAGTACGGTAACTGTTAGGCGTAGGTAGCTCATTGGAGAGCTGTTTGAACTTGCTTTGATTAGTGTTTTCTTGGGCCGTCAGAGAGATTGCACTAAGACCAAGTAGCAGGCATAAGATGTATCGAAACATAATTATAATTTGTTATTTATTGATGTAACGTTCCACGTGGAACATCGTGTGCGCTAAGATATATTTTTAGTATTAATGAAAAGTGAGAACATGTTGGTTGAATATGATAATATCTCTAGTTAGGAGAGGGTTTTGCTGAAAGCCTACGTAGCAATTCTGGGTTTAAGGGTCTTATGTAAAACAATATAACACCATCATGGGATCAATTCGCTAGTGACGATACATACCAAAAACCGAAATCGATTTTCGTTAGTACGCAATACGGCAATCAGAGAAACAGTATCATCCTTGAATTTGATGGTTCAAAAAGTCAACTCTTCGATTACTATAGGTGAATACGAAGGAGAAGCGATCCCAATAAGTACTTTTATTGCTATGCTTGAAAATTAAGGAGCAGGCTCCTTAGTGTATACGAAACTATGACTTCGGAGGTAGCAGATTTTATTTTTGATGAAAAATCAAATAGAGTAGGGGCATTAGTTATTCATCTGGTTGCATCAGAAAAGCTTTACTAAGTGCTAAGCTTTGAAGGTCTTTAGCCTAATGAAGAAGGAGCTAACGATGATCAGATGGCTGTAGATGTGT
>CALFUK010000184.1 GCA_937929945.1 uncultured Saprospiraceae bacterium | reverse complement strand
TCTGACTCAAGGACCTGAATCTCAGATATCCTCCTGTCGTCGTCAGATTCTGTAAGCCAGATAGAGAGCTTAGATTTGTCAGCCCATTTAAATAAAAATTGCCCGTCACCTCTGTCAAAAATGATAAGCCCGAAAGGTCTGTGATATTACTGCCACTGATGGTGAGGTTACCATCATGAATGGAGCAAGAACCATAATCACTCACATAGTCATCTACCAGTGCTTGGGTATTTAGAGTAGTATTCGTATCTGAGCATTGGGCAATTAAATATTGCGTACACGCAATGCACACAATAAGAAGGGAAGTTAGGCTTCTCATATTGGAGTTATTTAATGATAATTTTGTTGAATCGAATACTAATACAAAAGCGTACGCTGTGGAAGGGTACAGAGCGGAAGTGTCACCTATTGTTTAGCCTTTCGTCCAAATGGAAAATTAATGTATTAGGAAATTTGAGCAATTCCAAATAATACAATCTTAAAGTAAATGAATTCTCTAAAATTAACTATTTATAGTGATGTCAATTCGCAATTATAAGTTTAATATAGAGGATTAGTCATACAAGGTCCATCGCTAACATGTCATTCCTTAAATTCGCTCATATGCATCGTTACATCGCAATCATCATGATATTCATGAGTTATAACTCTTGGACTCAGCATGATGATTCTGCTGAAAATTATTGGCACATCACAGACAGATCCAGCATCGTCCTGGATCTCAGCCAGCTCCAATCACTCCCACATCACGACAACATTGAGATGTCTGGAAAGCATATCTCAGCCATCATTTACTATGAGCTGGATGAAGATAGAAACCTGACACTCACCAAGGACGTCATATTTCCGCAGCTGAGAACCTATAATAAAACGAATGAGCCAGACTGGAAAAAGTACCGCGCTTACTTTCGTCGGACTGCTGATGCCAGCCTGAAGCCTAACATTCACTATGATGAAAAGACCATCAATCCTACAGTCATAGACTCCATCGAAATAGCGGGGATGCTCACTTTCTACTACAGTCCTGTCGAAGGCATTCAGCTGACTAAGATCATCTACCCCTCTATGGATGATCGTGTCTTAGTAGAAGAGTGGAAACTGGCTAATCTCGATGAAGACGCCAAGGCCATCACCATCTCGAATGTCCATTCCAGCGTTTCAGAATTTGGCTACAAGGGTAAATACAGTTTTGTGGTGAAGAGTGATGCCCAAGCACAAATCAAGCTTGAAGCTGGCGAGCAATACAGCTTTGCCACTTACTATGGAGCTCTCCTCAATGAAGAAAGCAGCGATGACTTTGATCATCATCAAGCTAAGCAGTCGCGTATGTCTTTTTTAGATCACTGCCGTGACAATCTCATACTCCAGACACCAGACGAAGTACTCAATACACTTTTCTATTTCTCTAAGATCAGAGCAGCGGAAAGCATCTTTCACTCTTCTATGGGACTAGTCCACTCTCCTGGCGGCGGTAATTACTACGTCGGTATCTGGGCGAATGACCAGGTAGAATACAGCGGGCCCTTCTTCCCCTATCTTAACTACGACACAGGAGACCGAGCAGCCTACAATACTTACCAAAAATTCTTAGAAAACATCCCCGATGATGGCGGTCACATTCCCTATGCATTTGAGGTAGATGGCGTCTTTCCCATGGAGCATCTCGACCGTGGTGATGCCGCTATGATCGCCTATGGGACTTCGCTCTACCTTCTAAATACAGGAGACATCGACAAAGCCAGACAGCTCTGGCCACTGATAGAATGGAGTCTCGACTACTGTCATCAGAAGAAAAACAAGGCCGGTGCTATAGAGTCAGCATCCGATGAGATGGAGGGCAGAATCGAGACAGGGGATGCGAATCTGTCTACTTCGACGCTCTATTATGGCGGGCTCAAATACAGCCGACACATCGCTGCGGCCTTAGACAAGCCAGACCAGGCTAAGCTCTACCAAAAGCACATGGAAGAAATGGATGCCGTCATAGAAGACTACTTTGGTGCGACGATGGAGGGTGAAGAAACGTACAAGTATTTCGAAGGGAATCAATACCTGAGGCACTGGATCTGCTTGCCACTCACCATGGGCATAGAGCGTCGAAAAGAAGGCACGCTGAGAGCACTCTTCGATAAGCTTTGGACGAAAGATGGCATTCTGGTAGAATACAATCCTGCTGCTGATCCAGAGGATGCCATCTTCTGGGATCGAGCCACACTCTATGCACTGAGAGGTGCGCTGAAGGTCGGCGAAGATGCACTGGCCATGGCTAAGCTCAAGGCCTACTCTAATAAACGACTGCTGGGAGATCACGTACCGTACGCCATAGAAGCTTATCCTGAGAATAATATGAAACACCTCTCCGCAGAGAGTGCCTTGTATTGTCGCGTATATATGGAAGGGCTTCTCGGTATAGAGCCTCTGAGCTTTTCTACTGTCACCATGACTCCATCCATGCCCGACTCGTGGGACCAGGTGGAGCTGCGCCAGATAAAACTATTAGGCAAGGTGGTCGATATCTCCTTGTATAAAGAAGGGGATACACTCAGATTAAACTTGCATTCAGCCACTGATGTCATTTATGATGAGGAGGTGGTCCCTGGCATTCCAGTCGAAATAAATATTCATTAACCAATCATCTAAGTCATACACCTTGAGAATTCTTAGCATTGTACTTGTCATTTTACTCATCGCTGTGATCGCGGGAATCATATATTTTCCAAAAATCAAACGAGCCAAAGCCTTTGCCGCTTCATTGGACATGGCGAATATAGAGCACAGCTTTCTCCATATGGATGAACACCTACCCATCAAGAAGCTGACAAAATCACCAGCACCTTTTCGCTTTAGCCGGACAAGGGATATCACCCTCCCCTCATCATTCGAACACCTAGATCAGAGCTATGACACCAGAGCCTTTCTGGACTCCTCGTACACACAGGGACTACTGATCATTCAGAATGACAGCATCTGCTACGAGCAGTATGGACGGAGTCAGCAAGAAGACTCACAGCACATCTCATGGTCTATGGCCAAATCCTACGTCTCCGCCCTCATGGGCATAGCGATAGAAGAGGGCCACATTAAAGACATCAATCAAACTGTGGATGAATACCTGCCAGAACTTAAAGGATCTGGCTATGAAGGTGTCAGCATCAAGGATGTACTGCAGATGTCAACGGGTGTGAAATTCGATGAAACTTACGGCGATCCCAATTCAGACATTCAGCGCTATTGGAAAGGCTTCGTCTTCGGTAAGTCACAAGATAAATTCGCCACTACACTCGTGAATGCAAGACCACCTGGCACCTACAATGAATACATCAGCATTAACACTCATGTCCTGGGCATGCTGATCGTCAAGGCTACGGGAAAAAGTCTTTCTGAATACCTGCAAACTAAAATCTGGGACCCACTGGGCAACGAACATGACGCTTACTGGCTGGCCGATGGCAAAGGCATGGAGATGGCTCTGGGAGGACTGAATGTATCTCTGAGAGACTATGCGAAGCTCGGCAGACTCTATCTGAATCAAGGCAACTGGAATGGCAAACAAATCGTACCTGCGTCTTGGGTAGAAGCATCTACGCATGCATCAGAGCCCCATCTTTTACCACATAGTGAGCTCTCTTCAAGACCAGATTTTGGCTATGGCTATCAATGGTGGATCCTGGATGGAGACGAAGAAGAATACATGGCCATAGGCGTCTTCAATCAGTACATCTATATCAATCCTACGACCAATACCATCATTGTGAAGAACTCTGCAAATCAGAATTTCTACGATATAGACAATCCTCACTCACAGTCTCCCGTGCATGTAGAATTATTTAGAAAAATAGCGCATAGCATGTAAGGCAGATTCACTTTTAAATTCTCCGATTATTTTCTGAATTGTTATGCCGTCCCCTCTATTCTACCTGACTGGTAGTTTAGAGATCGATCATTTAATTCTATATAGATTCGACTGGTACTCCTATGGCTCGTCCGTAAAATAACTCGGAAAAACAGCTTGACTTAATCATTTTTACCAGCCATCAGCTAGTGACAGCGATCATCGTCGGAATAAATCGCCCTACTCTGCAGTCACTACCTCACTCCTAAATACATGTCTTCAAAACCTAAATGCTGCTCCACAGATCCATAGCCTAATGATAAGCAATCATTCAGCCTTGAATTCTATCCAAAAAAAATAATTAAATCGGGTGACCTATCAGCCCTTCTATCATTAAGAGTGAAGAACGATTCTAATTGATCTCTCATAGTGCACGATGATAGATTGATGAATAAGCCATGTCCGCTGGCCCAAGCTGGCAGGCTGAATCAATTGATTCCATCATTTTTAAAACGCACACTATGTTAGAGTTCATCATGGAACTCCTGGGCATCCCATTTATTGTCGGAGATGACGGCGGAGGCATTTAATTAAAATAGCTACGGGAGTGGTGCTGATGCATCACTCCTCTAACTTAATACTAAGCCATTTTCGATCTTTGATGGCTATCTCTTGTGACAGCAGATCAGCTAATTTTTTTCGATCCTTGATTAAATACCTATATCCCTTATTAAAATGGCCAAAAAAGCTATGAAGTGATTTAGGCAGGTTTGATTTATTTCTACTAATGAAGGCTTCTAAATTCCGACTGTGTCTAAATAGATCTTCAGATTCTTCTCCAAGCTCATAGGCCGCTTTCAGCAGGTTATTGTAAGCATGCAGCTTATGTACTGGATCCTTAAAAAGCGTGGTATTAAAAGCCGTCTGGACCTGGCTAAAATCACCCTCACTAAAGTCAATCATCATTCGACTCACCGCTATGGTTTGAGGTTGGTACTCTTTCGATAGATAGTTCTCATTTCGCTTGATGTATGCTTCTGCTGTCTCTGACCGGTCTATGAAACATAAAATACTGATGTCAGAAATAAATCGGCCAGAGGTAATATTGACTGTCGCATGAAAATCATCTAAGGAGACAGACCATAAGATAACTTCTGCCAGCTGATCATGATAATCCGCATTCCCCTGTCTAACATAGTGCAAATAAAAAGAGAGTAGCCGAGAATAAAAGAGTTGTTTGAGAAATTCCGAGATATCACACTCTTGATGCACCACAGTATCATATATGACCTTTGGCTCATGCCCAAAGTCAAGCTTCAGCATCATGTATTGATCCTCTAAGACCCGACTAAGTAAATCTGATGCTGGTAGTATAAATGGTTCTAACTCTTTGTGCATGTCCAGGTCTGTTGGCTCAGACTGAAGCCGCTGGTACAGCAAAAACTCAGAGGCCAAGGTCATACTAAACTGGGACGCCCACAGACGAAATGCTTGAATCAGCTCCTTGATCAATGCCATCCGGTTTTTTAGATCAGAGGCATTCCACTGACTGTTATAGAGACGATGAAAGCGCATGTGTAAATTAAAATAAGGACTCCATAGATCAAGCGTACTATCAGATTGGGATTTGGCATTAGACCTTTTGGCTACTCTTTCAGCTTCCGCATATAATTTCTTCTTGACCAAATGATTATGGAGTAGCAGGTCACGCACATCTGATTGATCTTTGAGTTCTTGACTGACTAAGAAGTCCAATACTTTCTGGTAAAGCAATGACATAACATTCTGCAGCTGCTTTTTGGTCTTCGCCTTGAAATGCTTTTCTCGGAATTGATCTATCTGAAATCGGTGGTGACTTAGGTCCTGCCTGTACTGATGGATGCATTTAAAGAGCTCATTCACATCCACTCTCTGCTCTTCGCTGCGGTAGATATACTGCGCTAAAGCCTTCCACTCCTGATCATCCAAAACCATGAGACATCTAAATAATTTACTCTTCTGCATATCAGGCGCGGGGATAAATAGTAGTTTATGCCACCATAAATGACAGACAATCAATTGATTATCTAATTAGTATAACTATTTTCTAGTAGGAAAATACGAAAATGTGGGTACAAATAAATGACTCTGTAGGTAATAACTTAGTTCTCAGAAGGAAAAAGGAATACTGATTCTCCCTTAGATGACTCCAACTTTCCAAAAGTAACCTTCACACAAGAAAATTATTAATCATTCATAGCTTGAATTGCTCTTCTGCTTCAAGGACTGCTGATGCATAAGTCGTATAGCTATGACACACTGTTTTAGAAAAACTATCGATATGCCACAGACTGCCATCAAACCCATTCAGAAAGACTGGATCAGCGCATTCAAAGAAAATGAAAACCAAACACTGCGAGAGATTTATCAAAAATACCGGGCTGACTTTCTCAGAATTTTACCCTCTAAACACAGCATTACGACAGAAGAAGCAAAAGAAATATTCCAGCTCTCAGTCATCGTCCTTTATGAAAATGTCATGACGGGTAAGCTGACCAAACTCCAAGGCAATCTAAAATCGTATTTATTAGGCATCAGTTCTAACAAGGTCTTTGAACTGTACCGCGCACACAAAAAAGAGCTACGATCTAAGCAAGCTTATTCGGATATGATATCACAGATCGTCTTTGAATCATATCACCAAGAGAGCGATCTATACCAACATAAAGTCAAAGTGATCCAGGCAGCCTTGATGACCATCGGTGACCCCTGCAGGAGTATTCTCCGTATGTTCTACTTCAATAAAATGACGATGGCCGAAATCACTGACTATTTTGGCTATAAGAATGAGAGTACCACAAAAAATATAAAATATAAATGCATTCAAAGAATTAAAAAGATAATCGCAAATGAAAAATAAGGAAAGGCTCATTGAAAACTACATCTTCGGTCAGCTCAGTAATGATGATCTGAAAAGAATAAAACAGCTCAGGAATACTGATCCTATATTTGCTCAACAGCTCAGCTTTATCACTCAGCTTAAACAAGGCTTAGCTCAATTACAGCTGTCACAAAAATTAGAATTTCTAAAGCATCTGGAGAAAGAATATTCTTTGCCAAGTCATATGCATCCAGAGAAGAAACAATCAATCATCCAAATGATTGGAAAATGGATCGACGACTCCAAGCTGAATCTATTCTTCTTGTTTATGTATTTTTCATTCAGAAAAGCATAGATATATCCTTTACACTACATTTATTTATTGCAAGCAATAAGACTCCTTGGCTATACAGATGGACCTACCTATAAAATAGCTCAAGCTACAGACCTATCATAGTCAATTAATTATTTACTAGACGGCCCCCATGACCACTTCCGCTTACTCACGGATACATCATCTGGAAAATCTGAAGGAATCACCTGCGAGACATCACCAGTCGATGCCCACTCCGCACCACGCTGCAGCGTAGTGATGAATCCCACACACTCCATGGAGTAATCCATATGGCCTAAGCCCGTATGGAATACCCTGCCCTTCCCATATTCCACCGTAATCAACAATGGCTCATGTCTTCCCGTGCCTTTCACTTCCTTATTCCAAGAAGGTCCGTTACCTTCTACATCAGAGTAAGCAGTCGCCAGTACCGTCATATTCTCAGCTGGACCTCTCAGCCGATCATAGAGCTCGTCTTTAGCGTGCATCCACTTAGTGGGCAGCCCTCGCATAATAGGATGATCACTGGCCCGCGTGGTGAGCACATACTCCTGCTGAGGCCCATGAGATCCGCAGGCTCCAGCGCCAGGGTCGCGCACTTCTTGGCCAGCATCATCATAGAAGACGTATGGACCGTCCTTCTCAGAGCGCCCACCCCAGCCTCCCAGGCCGATCATTTTATTATATTCTGTCCAGTCGCCCCAAGAGTTATTCGCTGCATGAATGATGACCAGGCCACCACCTTGCTTCATATAATTTTCAAAATTTTTCTTTGTCGCTGCTGGCCAAGTAGATGCCTTCCAGCCCATGTTAGAGATCACGACATCGTAGGCAGCAAAGTCTGGACTAAAGTCAGGATCGGGCTGAGGCTCTTCGACACTGGTGGTCATGCCAGCATCCGCTGCAGGATATTGATCCAGTAGGTCTGTGATGTCATCTAGTCCGATGCTTTGATCATAATGCGGCCCTTGCCAGGTGTATTTCGTGCGCTTCACATCCACCGCGAAAAGATCAGTCTGCTCTAAGTAGCGCTTCATCATGATGGTGGTCTTTGGCCACACCCCGTGATTGCTCTCACCATCGATGATGAGGGCTTTGAGCTTCCCAGGTGGCATTTGCTGGTTCTGCTGCTTAGTAGATGTGCATGACAGGGTGATGATGATCGTCAGTAAAGCAGGAATTAAGTATCTCATAAGTTTACTTGATGTTTCGTGAAATAGAATATTAGTATCGCAAAATCGAATCGTGATGATCACTTGGTGTGTCATCTATGTTTCCGACTTGAGCGTTTAGGGTCTATGATTTATCATGATGAAGATAAGGAAATGTGTAGCTATTAGCGTATCGT
>CALFUK010000183.1 GCA_937929945.1 uncultured Saprospiraceae bacterium | reverse complement strand
TTAGCAATATACTCTTTGGTCTTTGCGATGATCTCTTCTGTAGTCGCGCTGTGATCCTGCTTCAGGATGACCTCGGCGTGGACCTGCTCACCCCATGCTTCTGAGGGGATGCCGATGACGACCACCTGATCTACAGCTTCGTGATTCATGATGGCATTCTCTACCTCTGCGGAGTATACATTCTCACCGCCTGATACGATCATATCTTTGACTCTATCCACCAGAAAGACAAAGCCTTCTTCATCCATGTATCCAGCATCGCCGGTATGGACCCAGCCATTGCGGAGGGAGGTGGCTGTTTCTTCTGGCTTATTCCAGTAGCCTACCATAGCGTTTGGTCCTTTTACAGCGATTTCGCCTATGTCACCATGGGCTAAGCTGTGCCCCTCTGCATCTACGATCTTGATTTCCACGCAGGCGATGGCCTTGCCAGCAGATTTTAGTTTGCCAGCATGGGGTCCTGTGGTGGTGTGGTACTTTGGTGCCAGCATGGTAGCCAGTGGGGCGAGTTCTGTCTGTCCGTAGCCTTGCGCAAATTGGGTATTGGAGAAGGTCTTCATGGCTTTGATCAATACTGACTCCGCTATGGGGGAGGCGCCGTAGAGCACAAATTCTAAGGACTCAAGATTTGCTTTTTCTACGGAGGGGTCATTGATCACCATCTGAATCATGACGGGTACCAGTAAGGCGTGGCTCACTTGATGGTCTTGGATGGCAGCGATGGTGCCTGCGGGGGTGAACATGGGGATGAAGATGTGAGTCAGTCCCGCGATGATGCCCGCCTGAGTCATGGCTCCATCCGCCAGATGAAACATAGGGGCAGCGTGCAGTAGCCGATGCTTCTCTTTAAGGCCGACTTCTACCACCAGAGCCATGGCGCTGGTCCAGACATTGGTGTGGGTCAGCATGACCCCCTTCGGGAATCCAGTGGTGCCTCCAGTATAGAATATACCAGCCAGATCATCATTGCATCTGTAGGCGTCCTCCGCTGGCTCATGGGTAGCGATCATTTCTTCATAGGAGATCATACCCGCTGGGGTGTCTTGCTCCCCTATATAGATGACATGCGTGAGTTCCACACCTTTCTCTCGCAGTGCAGGCACCATTTTGGCGAATGCATCATCCACGACTACTATCTTGGCACCAGCATCATTAAGCGAGTAGGCATTCTCTGCTGCTGACCACCGGATATTCAGCGGCACTACGCAGGCACCTGCCCAGGGCACACCGAAGTAATATTCAAAATACCGATCAGAGTTGAGCGCCAAGATAGCTATGCGATCATTAGCAACGATGCCCAGATCATGTAGACCTGCGGCAAATCTGGATATCCGATCTTTCAGCTGGGACCAGCTGTGCTTTCTATCACCCTGTATGGTGGCTGTATGGTTTGGTCTTATTTGCGCATTTCTATGGACACTCTGCGTTAGGTAGATCATGTGTGGTATATTTTTTCTGATGTGATGTTTTAAATTTAATGATAATGTCTAAGTTGTCACAATGTGATGCTGATTTATCCTGAGCTGCGCTCAGTGTATTAACAAGTGTTCATGAATCACATTCTATTTCATACCCTCTCGGCAATATAGTGAAGCATAAATTTACTAAAGCAGTAAGGAGTATAATTTTAGTCTATTTTGACTAATTATAACTCAGTAGCTGCGTATTTTTAAATTATAACTAATAAATTAAAAATATGATGACATCTGGTCTTGGCCCTATTGTGTGTGGCTGAAAGTTTATTATTAACTGAAGATCAATTATTTATGAGGTTTGCATTTATATTGTCGCAGACGTATTTTAGCCTGAATTCTTATCCTGATTGTTCATCTGTTAAAATTAGTTTATATTGACTAATTATTATTCAATCATGATGAGTGGATCAACAGAACAAAGAGTATGGCGATATTAAAATCAAAGCTAAATGTCCAGTCCAAGAGCAGTCAAGCTAATCGTGAGGAGATGCAAAAACTGATTGAAAAACTGGAGCTCCACCACGCAGAGAGCCGCTTTCAGGGTAAGGAGAAACACATCGACCGAGCGAGAAAAAGGGGCAAGCTCTTAGCGCGAGAACGCATAGAGTTGGTGCTGGATCAAGATAGCCCCTTTCTGGAATTATTGCCGCTGGCGGGTATGAAGACTAAAGGTGGCTTCGGTGCAGGTGGGACTAATGTGAGCGGCATCGGCCTGGTCAGTGGTAAGCTCTGCATGATCAATGCGAATGTCGGGACTCGTAAGGGCGGCTCCGTGGATTATGCCACCGTCTTCAAGTCATTCAGGACCAGCCAGATCAGCATCGAGAACAAGCTGCCGTGTATCAATCTGGTGGAAAGTGGCGGAGCGAACCTGCCGGATCAAGCCAGGATTTTTAATTTCGGAGGCAAGATGTTTAAGCATCTTACCAATCGGTCAAAGCTGGGGCTGACCACCATTTCGGTGGTATTTGGCAATGCCACAGCAGGCGGTGCTTATACCCCTGGCATGTCAGATTTTTCCATCTTTCAGAAGCAGGCGGCCAAGGTATTCTTAGCCGGTCCGCCACTGGTCAAAATGGCAACGAATGAAGTGGCTACAGATGAAGAACTGGGGGGAGCAGAAATGCACAGCCGTGTATCAGGTGTCGCTGATTATCTGGCAGAAGATGAATACGATGGGATCAGGCTGGCCAGAGAGATCATGCAGATCGTGAAAGTCACCGAGCCACATCTGATGCCAGAGGGCGAGATCGCTGAGCCGCTCTTTGATGCTGAAGAAATACTGAGCCTGGTACCCACGAATAATAAGACGCCCTTCGATGTGCGAGAGCTGATAGCTCGTGTAGTAGATGGCTCAGACTTTTCAGAATTCAAAGGAGAATATGGGCAGACCATGGTCACCGGCTGGGCTAAGATCCATGGCTATCCCGTGGGCATCATCGGCAATAACGGAGTCATCTTTTCTGAATCAGCTAATAAGGGGGCACAGTTCATCCAGCTGTGCAATATGAATGACATCCCGCTGATATTTATGCAAAATACCACAGGATATATGGTGGGTAAAGCCTACGAAGAGGGTGGCATCATTAAGAACGGAGCAAAGCTCATCAATGCAGTATCTAACAGTGAGGTGCCATCCATCACGCTGATGATCGGTAATTCTTACGGTGCAGGTAACTATGGCATGAACGGCAGGTCATATGATCCGCGATTTCTCTTCACCTATCCACATGCGCAGATCGGGGTGATGGGTGCGGAGCAGCTGGCAGGCACCATGGAGATCATCCAGCGGGCTTCTGCTAAGTCTCTAGGGCAGGAGTACGATGAGGAGCGAATGAAGATGGTCAAAGCCATGATGATAGCGGAAGTAGAAGATAAATCAACGGCCTGGCATTCTAGCTCCGAGCTTTGGGATGACGGCGTGATCGATCCGCGGGAGACCAGAAGCTACTTGGGCTTCAGTCTGGCCGTATTATATAATCAGCCTATTTCTGGAGCCAGTGGCTACGGCGTCTGGAGGCATTAAATACAGTACGTGAGACGTCTATGACGTAGATGATTAAGAATCCCGTGTGGATGTTTAAGCTTAGTTGTTTGCTGATTGGCGGTTCACACAGAAGTTTAAACATACAAGACGTCTATGACGTAGATGAATAAAAACCCAAGTGGATGATTAGTTCTTAGTTATTTGCTGATTGGCGGTTCACATTGAAAATTGTAAATTATGAATATTAATCAAGCATTTGATTTTTCAGATAAGACAGTGGTCATCACGGGTGGGTCCGATGGGCTGGGTTATGGCATGGCTCAGGCATTCCAAGGGGCTGGCGCCAGCGTACACGTCACAGGCACTAAGCCTGCTGACCAATATGACAGAGACTACAGTCAGCTGAGTTTTCACCAGCTGGATGTCATGCACACGGAGCAAATCGCTGCATTCGCTGAGTCATTCAAGGAAGTGGATGTTTTGGTGAATAGCGTCGGAGCTGTGCTCTATAAAAAGCAGGAGTTTTCCCGAGCGGGCTTTGAAAAAATTCTCACCATCAATCTGGTGGGGATTATGGATCTGTGCACCTCATTCTTGCCAGCTATCATGGCCACCCAGGGTAGCATCATCAACATAGACTCAGCAGCCAGTATCAGGCCATCATCTGGAGTGCCTGCCTATAGTGCCAGTAAGGCTGGTCTGAAGCACTTGACCAAAGCGCTGGCGCAGCGGTGGGGTAGAAAGGGGGTGCGAGTGAATGGCATCAGCCCCGGACTCATCCCGACCAAAATGACTGCTAATCAAACAAGTAGCTCGGAGCAAGAAGAGCAGTTCGCGCGCATGTGCCCACTGGGAAGATTCGGTAAGATAGACGAGGTGGCAGGGAGTGCTTTATTCTTAGCCTCACCGCTGGCGAGCTACATCACGGGTCACTCCATGGTGATAGATGGCGGAATATCAATTTGATATCAGGTTTATGACTTTGATTAAAAGACATCGGAGAAGAAGATAGAACTGAGTCATTGATTGAATTATAAATAAGATCTAAAAATGCAACCAATGAAACGTCTGTGACACAGATATTAAAACGCCGAAGGGGATGGTCATACTTAGATATATGCTGACAATCATTCTGCCCCAAATTTTAAACACGTGAAACGTCTATGACGTAGATAAGTAAGATCCCTAAGTGGATGATTGAACTTAGTTATTTACAGATCGGCATTTCGCCTTGAAATGATATACCATGAAAATTAATGCCATACTCATCGCTAATCGTGGCGAGATCGCTTCTCGAGTCATCAGGACCTGCCAAAAGATGGGTATCCGATCAGTGGCCGTATTCTCAGATGCGGATCAAGATGCTCCCTTTGTGGGTGAGGCGGATTCAGCGATTCTTATCGGAGGCAGGCGGCCATCTGAGTCCTACTTGGATCAGGATCAGATCTTCCGAGCCGCCGCGCTGGCACAGGTAGATGCCATCCATCCCGGCTATGGATTTCTCTCAGAGAATGCAGCTTTCGCCAGACGCTGTGTCTCAGAAGGATACATCTTCATCGGCCCACATGCTGCTGCGATAGAGGCGATGGGCTCTAAGTCCAAAGCGAAGGAACTGATGATGTCACATGGGGTGCCCACAGTGCCCGGCTATCAAGGGGCTGATCAGTCACTGGATATACTGCAAAAAGAAGCAGACAGGATCGGCTATCCCGTCTTGTTAAAGGCTACAGCTGGTGGTGGAGGCAAGGGCATGAGGATCGTACACCAAGCGGATGAGATTCAGGCAGCCATCGCCGCAGCGAAGCGAGAAGCTCAGAATGCCTTTGGCGATGATGAGATGATTGTAGAGAAGTACATCGCCTCTGGCAGACACATTGAGTTTCAGATATTTGGAGACCAGCACGGGCAGGCCATACACTTATTGGAGAGGGAGTGCTCCATCCAGCGCCGCTACCAGAAGGTGGTGGAGGAGAGCCCTTCGCCCATCATGACGGAGGAGCTCAGAGCTCGCATGGGTGCCGCCGCCGTGAATGCCGCCAAGGCACTACAGTATGACAATGCCGGGACGGTAGAATTCATATATGATGACGCATCAGGTGACTTTTACTTCTTAGAAGTGAATACGCGGCTGCAAGTAGAGCATCCTGTGACGGAAGAAATCACAGGCTTAGACTTGGTCCAGATGCAGATCGAATCAGCCCAGGGCCTGCCCTTGAATCTGAGCCAAGACCAAGTGCAATTAAGAGGCTATGCCGTAGAAGCCCGCCTCTATGCGGAAGATGCCACCAATCAATTCCTGCCTGTGACGGGCACGATCCAGAAGTTTGTCTTGCCAGCAGTGGATGGACTCAGGGTGGAGACTGCCATCACTTCTGGGTCAGAGATTTCCATTTATTATGACCCGATGATAGCCAAGCTGATCGTCTGGGACGAGACCCGCCAAGGCGCCCATCGCAAGATGCTTTATGTGCTGAGACACATGGTCTGCTTGGGGATGACCACAAACCAAGATTTTTTGCGCTTGTTATTTGAGCATCCAGAATTCTCTGCCGGTCAGTATGACACGCATTTCATTCAGGATAAAATGAATCTGAAGGCCTTAGAAAAGATAGATGAGCGGGCGCAGGTCTACGCCGCTATCGCCACCACTTTACAGGCATGGAGCACCAGAGAGAAAAGCAGAACCTTACTCAGGTCGCTGCCTTCTGGTTGGAGAAATAATTTTTATGAGAATCAAAAAATGTCCTATACTATAGAGGAGAAAGACATTGAGCTGGAGTATCGGTTCAGTCAGGGCGTGTTTACTTTTCAACACGGTGATGCGAAGCATCAAGTCAAATTAAAATCATCCACTGCAGATCAGCTGCAAGTCCAAATCGACGGAATGCTGCACAGCTTTACCATCGTCAGGCAAGGATCAGAAGCTTATGTGCACCATGCCGACTACGGACAGGTACATCTGACGAAAAAAGAGCGCTTTCCCATAAAGGAGCAAGAGCAGCAGCAAGGTGGCTATACGGCACCCATGCCTTCCCAGGTGATCTCTATCGTAGTCCAGCCAGGCCAGTCAGTGCAGGCAGGCGATGGCCTCATTGTTCTGTCCTCTATGAAAATGGAAAATATGATTGAGGCAGCAGAAGACGGAATTGTAGAAGAGGTCTATGTCTCCGAAGGCCAGAGCATAGACGCTGGTTATGTCTTATTGAAGATGAAAGATGGTAGTGGCATAGAATAAATATTGGTCAATGCATTTAGCATTAGTTTTTCATCCTAAAAGAAGATTCTGAAACGAGTTCAGAATGACTCAGACTATAAGGTTCTCCATGGCATTGAAGATTAAGGAATCACAGTAAGAAAAAATCACCACTCTGCTTTCTGCGATAATATCTTTTGCAGATCAGTGTCCAGCGGTTCGCCAAGATTTTCAAAGTAGTCTTCTCCGTAATACTTTTTGAAGGAGGCAATGCCCTTGTCGGTCATGTGGGGCAGGATCAAGCCCCAAGCTATTTTTTCTGGATCTTGTGGGGTCGAGTCGCCTCTGAGAATTTGCTGAGAGAGCCAGTAGTAGCCCACCATCCAAGTAGAGAATGCCAGACTGCGGTACGCCCCAGCGAAAGGTTCGGGCTTGATATTGCCCAGCTGGATAGCGAAGGCGATGCTGCCCATGTGATTCTCGATGGACTGCTGTACCATGGTTCTGATTTTATCTCGCACTGCAGGGTGGGTCGCGATCTGGGAGTCCATGAAAATGAAAGAATATTCTTGTTGGATATGGAGATACAATTTCACTTCACGATGTAGATTTTCAAAAGAGGGCAGTTCTCTGACGATTTTACTTTCGCTCTCTATCTTATCCCACATCTCATCCACGATGGCTTTGAGCAGCTCTTCTTTATCTTTAAAGTGATAGGTGAGGTTGCCTCGGCTGATGGACAGCAGCTGAGCGATCTCAAGCAGATTCACAGCGCCATAGCCCTTTTCATTAAATGCCAATCTGGCGGTATCCATTATTTTTTCTTTGCGCTTCATGATGCTATGTTCTGTCAGGCGATCATTTTCTGAGTCCGTTCAAAATTAGTCAATAGTGACTATTATGCAAGTAGATCTTTCAAGTTGCTTTTATATTAATTCAAGCGGATAAAGAATCCATGTGAGCCGAATGAGCAAAGACGTTCATTATAATGTTGTATCATTACTTAGGTGTGTATTTACTGATTATACAATATTGATAACATGGGAAAAACGGAATATGATGTAGTCATCTGGGGTGCAGCGGGCTTTACTGGGAAGTGGGTGGCCAAGCACTTTTATGACTTATATCAAGGCTCAGAACTGAAGTGGGCGATGGCAGGAAGAAATCCTGATAAGCTCAAAGAAATAGCATCCTTCATCGGAGATACAGATCATGAAGTGCCTACCATTATAGCTGACAGTCAGGATGAAGCTGCGCTATTGAATATGGCGAAGCAGACCAAGGTCATCTTGTCCACGGTGGGTCCGTATGCCTACTATGGGTCACTACTGGTGAAGGTCTGCGCAGAGTCTGGCACACATTACTGTGATCTGACGGGAGAGGTGCCCTGGATGCGACGCATGATCAGCGAGTATCATGAGGCGGCGCAGCAGAGCGGTGCCAGGATTGTCTTCAGCTGTGGTTTTGATTCTATCTCATCTGATATGGGCGTCTACTTTTTACAAGCGCAAGCTAAGGCGGCTTTCAATGAGCCACTGAGCCAGATCCAATACTACCTGATGGCTGCCAAAGGTGGAGCCAGTGGCGGTACAGTCCACAGCCTGCTCAATGTGATCGAAGAATCTAAAAAGAGCCAAGAAGTAGCAGATATCTTAGAGAATCCTTACGCACTTAATCCTAACTATTTGACCTTTGAAGGTCCAGATGTACAAGATCAAACAGATGCGATTTACGATGATGTGATTGAAAAGTGGACGGCCCCTTTTGTCATGGCCGCCATCAATACCAGAATCGTGAGACGCTCTAATGCCTTGATGGACTTCAGTTATGGCAAAGGCTTCAGCTATGCAGAGACACAAGTGACTGGCTCAGGTATAAAAGGGAGTCTTGCTGCAAAGTCTATGGCGAGTGGAGCGAAATTATTTTTTGCTTTAGCTAGCAAGAAGACACCATTGGCATTATTAAAAAAATATGTTTTGCCAGCGCAGGGCAAAGGACCTAGAGTTGACCCTAATGATCCTGGCTTCTATAAGATAAAGTTGATCGGGACGACATCCTCAGGTGAGCAGCTGACCGCTATCGTCCACGGTGATGCAGACCCTGGGTACGGCTCCACATCCAAGATGCTATCAGAAGCAGCGATCTGCCTGGCTGACTACGAGGATGCATTAGAAGTGGGAGGCGGATGCTGGACACCGTCCAGTGCCATGGGGGCGGCCCTGCTAAAGCGATTGCGGGCTAATGCGGGACTTAGTTTTGATATTGAGTAGATTAGGATTTGGGTGTTGGGTCAGAAGGGTGATCAATGATATCGGAAGAAGTAAAGGTATCTTATGAATAATTATATTACCACCATAGAGGTATGGTTACGTATCATTAATCAATTAGTAACAAAGACTCTTGATTGTGCAGAAATTATCAGCATTTTTGAGGCGACAAGATATTCAAACAAGTAGTGAGAATATTATAGCGAATAGTGATTCGTTCAACAAGTGATGAAGTCGAAATGGCTATCGCCCAAACCGCATATATCGTCACTGCCTTAGTTAGAATTAAAATAGATACTATGAGATGCCTAAGTATTTTCATTTTTATGCTGATAGCCATCAATTGCTTTTGTCAATCAAAGCAGCAGACTTTTGGCGAGCAGATATTTTTACCAGCTATTGATTTTGGTTACATGAGTCACAGTTCAGATCAACTTTCAGGAGGTGTAATCGTTAAGACTTCAATTGAATATCGATTTAGAAACAATAATGATTTTTTTCTGCGACTCAACTATGATACGCACAGTGCTGAATATATCTTGGATGACTTGAGTACAACGACAAATATCATTAAGGGGAAAGCTGCTTTTACAGATATATTAATGGGGTTGGGTTACCGGATGGGCGAGAGTAAAATACGTGGCGTTGTAATGATGCAAGCTGGAACGAGACTTTTTAGTTATCCAAATGCAGATCAAACTGGTGGAACCATAAATATTGAGCAAGACAACAATAGTATTTTCACTACGCGAACCACATTGGGATTGGAATATTATTTTAATCCAAAAGCTGCATTATCTCTTGATTTATTTCAAAGTCAAATTTGGGGAAATCGTGATTTTTGGATTAGTCAAGGTAGTGCCGTAGGGTTCTCCATTGGACTGATCACTGCCTTGTTTTAGGTCGTTACACTGTGTATACTTCATTAGGTACATAGGAAAACTATTTTTTCCAACATCTCAAGTTTATAGCATCAAAGTTATGAGATTATTTTTGAGTGCAGGATATAACTAAGTCACTACATTTTAATTTCTGAGGAGTGGTGAGAGATTAATGCTTCGAGGATGTCATCCTCGAAGCAAAAAAAACGAAGATGTGAATGACTTAATTCACGTTTATGTATCAGTCTTGATGATCAATTTAAAGGAACCCATTGACCTTGTCCTGTCGGATTATTGATGCAGACATTTAGTTTATCCGTGTTTCCATTAAAGTAAATGCCTCCATAATTTTCAGTAGGTGCGCAGACTGGTGCAGTAACCATTGGCTGGAGTTTTATTAATTCAGAAACATCCAGAACACCATTTACCTGCAGGTAGTTTTCGTTGAAATCTCCTTTGATTAAGGGGTAGTTATTATATAGAGTAGATTCAATAATTATTTGTCCACTTTTAAATTCATTCACTCCCTATTTCAGTATTATAGATGCATTGGCCTTGCATGGCAGTAAGGTCATCCCTGGTGTTAGAGTCCATCCTTGGGAATACGATTCCATCTGGATTAGTTTCTGATTCAAAAATTTGTGTAAAACAAGTATTACATAGTAATACAAATAGTAAAGTAGAGAATTGCAGTTTTATGAATTAGAATTTAAGTACGGTATTAATAATCTTAGTCGATTTTCATGTATAAGCCCAGAAATCACTAAATGTGACAGGATAATCTTGATTTATTTTGCATAGTTGTTACACTATTATTTTGAGGCCTTGTTACCATTCATTTTAGCTGGATGGTTGGCTTTATCTATTCTTTCTGATAGGTGCTTACGTTGAAGTTTGCAGCTTCACAATAGTTTTAATTATGTTCTTAAAGTATGGCTAAGAGTGATGTCACTCTATTATAGGTGACATGCCTTCTATTCTTTCTACGAGTACTGCCGTCCTTCAGCTCAGCGATCCCTTCAGGCACACTGATCTTTGCTTATGCTTCACTTTTGAAAGATAGTGACCCTGTACTGGGATTACTAAGCCCGTAAGAGATTGGTGAGCCATCATCGAGTGGTCAATTATCCCATACCTGATAAGATGCCAACTCTAGCCTTTCATCCGAGCAGACCTTGTGGGCTTATCGACCTATACCTGCGCTCAGCTATGCGTATTTATTTAGAATTTCTCCAGTGGTTTTTTCTACCACGCCAGCACAATCTTACCAAAGTGCTGTCCTGTCTCTTGGTATCGGAAAGCCTCAGCTAACTGATCGAAGGCAAAACGCTTATCGATGATCGGCTTGATGCCATTGATGTTGATGGCATTGACCATGGTCTCTTGCATCATGCGACTGCCTACAGCGATGCCTTCCATTTTGATGAACTTAAAAAATAATTTTGGGAAGGTGATCTGGCCTTTACGCCCATTGCCCAATATGCCAATGGCAATGACTTTGCCACCGATTTTGGATGCTTCGATGGACTGCCCCATGGTAGACCCGCCGCCGACATCCAGCGTGAGGTCTACACCACCACCAGACTTTTTGAATATGGTCTTGCCCCAGCGCTCGTCTTCTTTGTAGTTCACCACTGCTTCGCAGCCCATACCCATCAGGCGCTCCGCCTTGTCAGCTGATGAGGTGGTCGCAAAGATTCGGGCGCCTGCTGCTTTTGCCATCTGCAGCCCTAAGAGTGACATGCCTCCTGTGCCTTCGATCAGGACTGACTGGCCAGGCATGAGGCCACCCGTATGCGTCAGCCCATTCCAGGCTGTGAGTCCTGCGCAGGGTAGGGTCGCTGCTTCTGCATAGCTGTAGCCTTCTGGGATGCGGGTGATGCTTCCTGCTGGCAGCACTGACTGTTCTGCGATGTATCCATCGATGGTCTCGCCTGATACCCCAGCTATCTTTTGTATAGTGGGTGTGCCCTCTACCCAGTTAGGGAAGAACATGGACATCACCTGATCTCCGACCTTCCAGTCTAAGACCCCTTCGCC
>CALFUK010000182.1 GCA_937929945.1 uncultured Saprospiraceae bacterium | reverse complement strand
AGCTTCCATCCATAGATTACCAGCATAGAATACAGCGATCAGTATGGCGGCCACAGCCGCATACTTTAGCCAAGGCATTTTTTTAATTTGAGCTGATTCTTGTTTTATTTCTTTGTCTCGCGATGCGTCATCTTTCTCCTTTACTATTAGCTCTTCCATGCCCGCATCCCACTGCTGAATCATCTTCATCTTGTCTTGTAAGACCGAAACTTTAGCGCCTTGTCGTAATGCTTTCATAAATTCGACTTGCTTTATAATGGCTTTGTCCTGCTCCAGCCGCCGTTCGAACTCTTGCAGCTTATCTCCATGTAGAAGACCCGCTACATACTGCTCTATGATTTCTATATCTTTATCTGTTACTGCCAATTGTCTTCTCTTTATGTAGATGTAAGGCTTTTTGTAACCTCTTGATGCATTTATATTTTAAATTTTTTGTGGTATCGCTGTTTTTATACCCCATCAAGGCGGTGATATCATCCATGCTCATCTTCTTGTAATAAAATAATTGTATGATGGATCGGCATGGATCACCCAGCCCAGTCAGCGCTTGATTCATCTGCTGAACCTCCTCCTCTAAGACATGCTTATCATCTTCCTCCATGACATAAGCTTGTATGGTCGGAAATACTTCTGGGTAACTGACTCGCTTCTGCTGGCGGTATAGCTCATAGGCCTTATTCTTACAGATGCCGATCAGGTAGGACTTGATATGACTATTGAGCTCTTCCAGTTTGCCTGTGATCACATTGTCATAGAGAATGAC
The DNA here is from genome assembly GCA_937929945.1 of uncultured Saprospiraceae bacterium. GTDB lineage: Bacteria > Bacteroidota > Bacteroidia > Chitinophagales > Saprospiraceae > CALFUK01. The sequence continues at coordinate 16,244 of CALFUK010000182.1, read as the reverse complement.
AACTGCCGTCTGGAATATTTCTTTGGCGTCTTCTAATTGGAGATTTTGTTTTGACATGAGCCACTGGACGCATTCATCTCGATACATCGCGTAGAGCTCCTTGAGAGCACGGTTCTCATCATTCTTGATATGTTCTATCCAATTCAAAAGGGGTACAGACGCTGTATTAATCGAAATCAAGATAAAAAAATAGATTAGGAAATAAGAGCTATACCCTATCATCCACTAAATTATTTGCTTGATCATGAATTTGGGGCGGCACTAATATCGAATCCGAATGATCTCCTAGGTCAGGCTAATCAGTAACTAATAGAAAGAAAAGCTCTCCGCGTTAAACATCCCTCGATCACTGATCTTGATCTTAGGTATGACCAGTAAGGCCATAAAAGATAGGGTCATATAGGGAGAATGTAAGGAGCAGCCCATCTCCCTCACAAAGCGACTCAGGTCGGCGTAAGCTTTGCCAATCTCTTGGCAAGACAGATCACTCATCAGTCCAGCTATGGGCAGTGCGATGTGTCTTTCTTCGTCGCCTCTCACAGCTGATAAGCCGCCTTGACTCTGTACTAACAGATTGATAGCTCGGGCCATCGACTCGTCATCCACACCGACACAGATGATGTTATGAGAATCATGAGCCACGGTAGAAGCGATGGCACCAGCCTTCAAACCAAAATGCTTGATAAAGCCAATCGCTGGTGGCGCTTGTTGGTAGCGGTTCACCACAGCCACTTTCAGAATGTCTTCCGATAGATTAGATCCAATGATGCCTTCCTCGATGATCGGTCGTGCATCTGTATATTTTTCAGTGATCAGTGCCCCATCTATGGCTTCGATGATGGGTGTATCATATTCATCTCCTCTTACGACTAATACATCCGAGGGGATTGCTGCTATATTAAATTGATTGATCACTGAATGAGTTTGAGGCTGGAGGATACTGCTATCAGCATCAGCCACTTGCTCTCCATCAATGTATGTCGCTGTCACGCGAAATGATTCTGGATGATCGATCATGATGAAATCTGCTGGATCTCCGACCCGTAACAGACCTACATTCATATCATAATGCTCCACTGGGTGCAGAGAAGCCATCCGCAACAAATCAAATAAATCATAGCCCAAAGCCAGTGACCTGCGGATGAGTGCATCGATGTGACTCACCAGTAAGTCATCAGGATGCTTATCATCACTGCAGAACATCAGCCTGTCAGCGTGATCCAAGATCAGCGGGTGCAGTGCATCATAATTCTTCGCAGCCGAGCCTTCTCTGATCAAAATCTTCATGCCGTGAGCTAACTTACCTTGGGCTTCTTCCAGTGTGTAGCACTCGTGATCGGTGCTGATGCCGGCCTGGATGTAAGCTGCTGCATCTGCACCCATGAGGCCAGGCGCGTGACCATCCACTGGCTTACCGAATCGCTGCGCCGCAGCTATCTTAGCTAAGACCTCTGGATCACCTTGGAGCACGCCAGGATAATTCATCATCTCAGATAAATAATAAATGTCATCCAAAGCCAGCAGCTCTCTGATCTGATCACTGTCAATCACTGCACCTGCCGTCTCAAAGGAGGTAGCAGGCACACAGGAGGGTGCTCCAAAATGAAATTTTAGGAGTGCATCTTTCGTATTGTCAATCATGTAGTGGACGCCTTCTGCGCCAAGTACATTAGCAATCTCGTGTGGATCTGAGATCGTACCCACCGTACCGTGGCAGAGCGCGACGCGAGCAAATTCATAGGGCACCACCATAGAGCTCTCAATGTGGATGTGCGCATCGATCAGTCCTGGACAGATGTAATTTACCTGCGACTCTTTGATTCTTGTGACAGACTTAATTTTTCCCGCTTCTATTTGGATGGCTGCTGGATAGATGTCTCTCTGGTGTATGTCTATGAGATTGGCCTTAATTTCTTTCATCGATTGTCGAGCTATTGAGTGACGATTTATATTCTTACAGTCTGGTGCTTAGTGTGAGTGCCTATGATTTCTATGCGCTGGTATATTCTTTCTGCTTTGTTCAAAGTCCTTGATTTCGTCCCGTAGGTAATTCTTTATTGATGGTATAAATCATCTGTGCGGTGATACTCACAGCTATCTCCGCTGCCGTCTTACTCAGGATGGGAATGCCGATAGGTGCCTTCACATGCTCTAAGGCTGTGCCACTGATGCCCTCCTGAGCTAATTCTTCCCACAGCTGACTGATCTTCGCATCACTCCCCATCATACCGATGTACGCTAATGGGAGATCATACAGCTGCTGGATGATCTTCTTATCATCTCGGTAAGAGTGACTGACGATGACCACCAGGTCTTCTGGATGAAATGCACTGGCTGATTTCAACATTTCATAATCGACCACCGCATAGTCTATTTTTTGACCCACAGGCATCTCAAGAGCGGGACGATTGTCGTAGAGCTGAATCTGATGTCTCAGGACTTGCAGCTGCTTAGACAAGGCTATTCCGACGTGACCAGCACCAAAGATATGAATGGTTCGATCAGCCTGCCACTTCAGAATGATCTTAAAGTCATCCTCCGACAAGATCTCTATCCTCTCGATAGCTTCAGCAGTCAGCTTAATTCCTGCGCTCGAAAATTCGATGAAATACTCAAGTGGTCTTTCAGCAGTGTGGAGTAGTGTTTCAATCGTTACAGTATCTGCTTCGCTCAGAGGCATCAGCACCACCGTCTGATCACCAGAGCAGATCATACCAGATCTTTCTTGGCTCCTGGATTTATCATGGTACTGCCGCTTGATGATTGCTGTGGGCGAGTCTTGCTGCAGCATTCGCTTGGCTAAGGTGATGAGCTTCACTTCCATGATGCCACCTCCGATCGTTCCGGCGAATTCACCAGCCTCACTGACCGCCATCTGAAATGATCGTCTGCCTGGAGAGCTCCCCTGGCTATCCACGACGTAGAGCCAGACCAGCTTTTGGCCAGCAGTCAAGGACTCATGTATGAAGGCTAAGACTTCAGTCATTTAGTGGGCCTCTGTCTTTGATAAGCAGGGCAGATACAGTCTAAAGTACGTCTTGTCATTGACTCATCTCGATTTATAAGGAAAAACGACATTATGCTCATTACTCGTCCAAATACCCAGCCAAAGATTGGATCTCTGGCTTGACATCCATATGATGTATCGTTCTACAAAGAGGCTTCGTTTTACGTAGCTGATGAATGTGCAGTCCTCATCCGGTACACCGCTCATCATTAGACAGAGAAGTAAGAGATACTCATGCCAGCTTTAGAATTAATTGTTATCGAGCTTTCATAGATTAGTGACACAGAAATGTCGTGATCCACTTATGTCTCTTCAGATTTCATGGGCGTACATAACTCTATGATGAATCCATTATTATCCAATACGTAACCCACCTTTTGACCCCAAGGCTTCTCAGTAATCGGCTCGAATGATACGGCACCAGCTGCTACAGCCCTGCTGTAATCTGCATCTATCTCTTCCGTGGTGAATGCCAGCTCCACACCTATCGGCTGATCTAATGACGATAGTCGCTTATACCCCTTTGAGAAGTTAGATTCTCCCAGAGCGATGGAAGCAAATGCCAGGCTCGTCTCTCCAGTCAGCAGCTCTCCATAGTCTAACTCTGGAGTGATAAACTTCCGCTGAAACCCGAAAGCCTTTTCATAAAACTCAATTGTCTGGCTGACGTCAGCGACATATAGGATGGTGTATGCGTATCTCATATTTTTTTATTTCTGTCAGTGAAGCTTATATGCTTCATTAGCTACTATCTATGTAATATAAGATCATTTCATATGTTTAGATTTCAGAGCTAAATGCCGATCAGCAAATAACTAAGTTCAATCATCCACTTGGGTGTCTTAACTATCTACGTCATAGACATTTCATATGTTTAAATTTTGGAACTGAATACCTGTCAGCAAATAGCTAAGTTTAATCATCCCCTTGGGTGTCTTAGTTATCTACGTCATAGACGTTTCATATTGTCAACCACGGGCCCGCAGCTTATGAATCGTACGATGGTAAAATTTTATTGATGCAGCAATGTCTGAGAATCATCTTATCACCACAGAGTAAGACTCTACCATTTTCATCGCTTTCTCTCGATAATGGTAGACACTGAAAAAACTTTACATCTCCTTCACTACGACATATGGCGGCTGCGAATTATGACATCATGAAGAGTACCAGTCACTGCTGCCACTCTGACTGCACTCAAGTACGGCAGCTGATAAGCTGCGTACTATTCACTATCTCGTTTGGAATATAAGGCCAAGAGTACTTTCTCTGTGGTCATGGGAGCGCTATACGGTATGACCGCTTGCGGATTAAACCGCTTGATGGCTTGGTGTATGGCAAAGTAAGCTCCTATCCCGTACATCAGTGGGGGCTCACCGACTGCTTTAGATTTATTGATGGCTAGCTCAGCACCTGGAGTATTGAGGTATTGCACCTGTACCTCCTTGGGTACGGAGTAGATATCGGGTATTTTATAGTTTGCTAAGTTGCCAGATTTTAGCTGGCCCTTATCGTTGTAGATGAGCTCTTCCATAGTCATCCAGCCGATACCCTGGGCCAGGCCGCCTTCGATCTGGCCTAGGTCGACAGCACGGTTCATACTGCTGCCAAAGTCATGTACGATCTGTACTTTATCCAGCTCATAGTTACCTCGTAGACAGTCCACTGTGCACGTCGTGATCGCTGTACCGTATACATGATAAGCGAAAGGTATCCCCTTAGAGGTCTCTTTGTTAAAATGGATTGTCGGTGTGGCATAGTGGCCTTTTGCACTGAGATTGACCCGCTGTTGGAAAGCCAGCGTGACTAGCTCTTGCCAGCTCATCAGATGATCCGTGCCAGCCACATAGGCAGATGCATTGTCAATCTGTAGCTCATCCGCCTCAGTGAGACTCCACTGATCACGCAGCAGATCTTGGAGCCGATGGATGATCTGACTGCAGGCATCTTGCAGCGCCTTGCCATTAAGATCAGCGGTGGCACTGGCGGCAGAAGGTGAGGTATTAGCGACCCGAGTGGTATTCGTACTCTCTAATTTGATATGCTCATGGGGCAGTCCAAAACAGCCAGCCGCCACCTGGATCATCTTAGAGCTGACACCCTGCCCCATCTCTACAGCCCCCGTACTGATGCCCACGCTGCCATCATGGTATACATGGACGAGTGCTCTGGCTTGATTCATCATCGTATTCGTGAAGGATATACCAAAACAGATCGGCATCAGGCTGAGTCCTTTCTTAGACCACTGATGCGCCGCATTATAATCTTCTATCTTCTTCATGCTACCAGATAGATCGTAACTCTCCACGGCTTCATCCCAGCAATGCTGCGCTGCACAAGCTTCGGCCAGCTGTCCATAGGGAAACTCCGCTGACTCATAAAGTAAATTTTTACGCTGGATATCGTGTACCTCTATATCGAGAGCTGTAGCGGCATGGTCTAGGGCAGCCTCCATGACATACATGCCCTGTGGGCCTCCAAATCCACGAAAGGCAGTATTAGGTGGCAGATTAGTGCGGCATGAGTATGCACTGATACGCACGTGAGGTATGTAGTAGCTATTCGTACTGTGAAATAAGGTGCGCTGCAATACGGCTGGAGAAAGGTCAGCAGCCGCCCCTCCATTCTGAAGATACCGCGCTTCGAAGGCTATAATTTTACCCGACGTGTCAAGACCAATTTTATAGTGACTCTGGTAGGGATGGCGCTTACCCGTCATCTGTAAGTCCTCGCCTCGCTCTAAAATCAGTTTGACGGGTCTCTGACAGATATGAGCTGCCAGTGCTGCCATAGCAGCCCAAGGCGAAGCTTGATCCTCTTTACCACCGAAGCCTCCTCCGATGCGATTCACATCTACTTCTATGAGATTCATAGACCAGCCTAAGACCTTAGCCACGGTGTGCTGCACAGCCGTCGGCCCCTGTGTGGAGCTGAAGATCTTCATGCCTTGCTGCTGCGGTATCGCATAAGCCCCTTGTGGCTCGAGGTACACGTGCTCTTGACCTCCTGAGCTGGCGCTCCCTTCGAATACATGAGCGCAGTCGGTAAACGCATGCTCTGCATCCCCCAGACTGAAATGAATCGGAGCTGATAGAAAAGATCTTCTTCTGTAAGCCTCCTCTACATCCACGATGACTTCCTTCTCTTCGACTTCCAGTTTGATGAGCTGGCTGGCTTTGTGCGCATTGAGTTCATCTGTGGACACGATGATGAGAATTGGCATGCCAATAAAGTGCAGCTCATCCACTGCTAATAATGGTTCGTCAGGAATGATCCCACCGATCTGATTCTCTCCCGGGATGCGGCTGTGGTCTATGATGTCTATGATCCCTGGCTGCTGCCGAGCCTCGCTGTAGTCAATCGAAGTGATGCTCGCGTGGGCATAAGGAGAATAATAGACCTTAGCATAGAGTGTACCTCCCAGCTCCGGCATATCATCCAAATAGATCGTCCGCCCGGTCACATGCAGCGGTGCATCAATATTGAGCGAGTGTTTCTTTTTTCTTGGCTTTGGATTTTGCGTCATAGTGCCATGATTTGGTGATGGTCACATATCACGGGGTCAATCGCTAAAAACTGAGCAATGAGTAACTGTCTGGCGAGCAATCGCTTATAATCACTAGAGCCTCGGGCATCACTGATGGGCGATATCTCTTCTTGCAGCTTTTGAATTGCGAGTTCCATTGTCGAGCCATTCATCTCTTTGCCGATGATGCTGGCCCTGACCTGATGTAAGTACATGGGGATCGGCCCGACACCGCCAATGGCCAGGTGGGCCTCTTTGATTATCCCATCTTCTATTTCTATCTGGGACGCGAGATTGACACTGGCGATATCAAAATATTTTCGCTGACTCACTTTTTCAAAATGAAAGTGGCTTCTGTCCCGCGTCGCCTTAAACTTTATTTGTTCGACTAGCTCGTTCTCTTGTAGATCAGTGACTTTATATTCTTTATAGAAATCCTTAAGCGCTACCTGACGTGTATGATCACCCAGCCTCAAGATCAAATCAGCATCAAGGGCCAGCAGGATGATGGTAAAATCACCAATGGGTGAGGCGTTCACCAGATTACCACCAATGGTCGCCATATTCCGTATCTGTGTCGATGATAAGAGCTTAAACATGTAGTCTGCATCAGGTACTGCCTCCTGAAAGACCGTAGAGCGGTATAGATCGCCCATCGTACACGCTGCACCAAAAGTGCACTCGTCTCCTTCGATGCTGATCTGATTCATAGCAGGGATAGAGTAGACGCCTTGGATAACAGCCTCATACATCTGCTTCGGACGCTGTACATACAGATCTGTGCCTCCACCTACAGTCCTAGGAGCTTTTGGATGATGTGTGATTGGATTGATGTCTTTGATCAGCGCATCGATCTCTTGGAAATATCTTGGGATGTATCCAGCGGATACCAGAGAGTCAATGCTCATCTCACTCATGTCAGGTAAGACACGCTTACATATATCTGCAGCAGCTCTTTCGATACTCTTGTAGCCCGTACACCGGCAGATATTGCCATCGATGGCTGCAATGATGCCCTCGATCTGTGGCTTGCCTCCACTGAGCAAATAGCCTGACAGCGAGACCACAAAACCAGGTGTACAGTAGCCACACTGAGTGCCATACTGATCAGTCATGGCCTGCTGGACAGGAGTGAGCTGCTCCATATTAAGGCCTTCTATTGTCACGATGTGCTTACCATGTGCATTGATCAGCGGCATGATGCAGGAGGTCATGGACTGATAGATCATGCCATCATCGGAGTGTGAACCCACTAAGACTGAGCAGGCTCCACATTCTCCCTCCTTACAGACTAACTTTGATCCAGTAAGCTGCTGGTGCTTTCTGATAAAATCCAGCATCGCTGTCCCCGCAGGTAGCTCAGTCTGGATCTTCGTTTGATTGAGCACAAATTCTATCATCAATAAGCTAATTTATCCATTTTAGTCTGCCACTCCTCGAATACGACGACCGCTATATCTCGCGCCATTTGGACTGTTGGTATTTCTCGCTCAGCCACTGGTAGTGGTATCTCCTTGTAAATGTGATCATCATCAAAGCCTACATCCGCCGCATCTTCTCGGCTGCAAGCATATACGATACGTGCTGCACGAGCCCAATAGATCGCACCCAGGCACATCGGACAGGGCTCACACGAGGTGTATATGGTGCAGCCTTCTAACTGAAAATTAGCAATGTGCTGACATGCATCTCTAATGGCCACGACCTCCGCATGTGCCGTGGGATCATTGGTGGAGGTCACTTGATTATTCCCTTTACCAATGACGACTCCAGCTTGATTCACGATGACGGCTCCGAAGGGGCCTCCTTCATTAGCGGTCATACCGGATCGGGCCAGCTCTATCGCTTGCTGAATATACTTTTGATCATCCATGATAATTAAGATTCGATGTTAGAGATGAAGATGGATTCGCGTACAGTTTGGAAAGCCACCACTAATAATACTATTATTCTTCTCCTTAATATGCAAAGATTACGCCTTTATGATGTGTTCTTTCGTTTTGAATGTGATTAGTTATTTGAATTGATACAGTATGACCGGCTTTTTGCGTTTATTTGCAGACGAAATTTAGAACTCATTTATGCAGTTTCTTTATCCCGGATTCCTCTGGGCATTATTACTTCTTGCGATACCCATCATCATCCATCTCTTCTATTTTAGAAGATTTAAGAAGGTGTATTTCACTAATGTCAGATTTCTGAAAGAGGTCAAGCAAGAGACGAGCAACAGAAGTCGCATCAAAAACCTACTGGTATTGCTGTCCAGGCTACTCGCTTTAGCAGCACTGGTATTCGCATTCGCTCAGCCAATACTGACGGATAAAGAGCAGATCGACAACGCGCCCAAGGCAGTCAGTATTTTTCTCGATAACAGCTTCTCTATGGAAGCACTCAGCAGCGAAGTCCCTCTCTTTGACGTAGCTAAGGACAAAGTACGAGACATCGTCAATGCCTACCGAGACAGTGACCAATTCCAAATCGTGACGCATGACTTCGAAGGCAGGCATCAGCGATTCTACTCGAAAGAAAATATCCTAAGCCTCATAGATGAAGTGCAGGTCAGTCCAGCAGTGAATGTGCTATCCGTAGCCGTGGACAGGCTCAAGCAAAGTCTGTCTAAAGAAGATGCCGACAAGGAGCTGTACATCGTATCAGACTTCCAGCAAAACATCACAGACTTTGAGATCGATCAGGACAGCAGCTACCAGATCCACCTGATTCCGCTGCAGGCAGTCCAGGAAAAGAATGTCAGCATCGACTCCGTATGGCTGGCAGCCCCCGTACCCATGCTCAATCAAGAGAATCCACTGGTCATCAAGCTCAGTAACTACAGTGACTCGGAGGCCGAAGACGTGCAGCTCAGCTTAGAGTATCAGGGTCAAGTGAGACCGCTGGGGACAAAACAGATCAGACCTAATAGCTCCGTGACTGACACTGTAAATTTCTCCATCCTGCAGCCTGGCTGGCATGAAGCGGACATCACCATCACTGACTACCCCATCGCTTTTGACAATCGCTACAAGATAGCGCTAAAAGTGAGTGAGAAAGTAAAAATACTTTCCATCAATGAATCAGGCGCTAACAAGTACTTAAAAGCCGCATTCACAGGATTGAAATTTTTTGAAATAGAGAATCAGACGGCCTCCAGAATCAATTATTCGGACTTCGTAGAGCAGGACCTGATCATCCTGAATGAAATAGCGAATCTGTCAAGTGGCCTCAGCTCATCAATCAAGGACTACGTCTCAGCAGGAGGCAATCTATTGATCTTCCCTGCCAAGAGCATATCCAAAGAAAGCTATAACTCACTGCTGTCTTCTCTCGGAGCGAACACCATCATCAGCTCAGAGTCAGGAGCTAAGCAGGTAGGCACGATCAATACAGAAGAATTCATCTTCAAGGATGTCTATGTCGGTCGGCAGCGCAACATCAAGTACCCTGCCAGCACCTTCAATTATACCTTCTCCAACTTTCAAAGCAGAAAAGGCGAAGACCTCCTGAAATATCGAGATGGCTCCAGCTTCCTCAGCAAGTATAGACTCGGGAATGGTAATGCGTACATCAGCGCTGCACCGCTCAATGATCAGTCTAATGACCTGGTGAGAAATGCAGAAGTCTTCATCCCGATGCTCTACAAGATGGGCATCTCCAAAGCCAAAAAAGAAAACATAGCCTATACCATCGGTAAGGACTATCTCATAGAGACTGATAATGTGATCCGAGACGATGAGATCATCTATACCATCAAAGGGAAAGATGAATTTATCCCCGCCCAATTCAACGTAGGCTCTAAGATCATGCTGGATGTGAAGGATCAGGTGAGAGAGGCAGGCTTTTACCAGCTCAGCCTGGATGATCAGGAGATATCCAGATTAGCATTCAACTATAATCGGCTGGAATCAGACCTCAAGTACTTTAGCCCAGAAGTACTGGCAGAAAAATATGGGAATGACAGTGACATCATATCTGATGCTGATGCCAATAATCTAAGTGAATACATCTCCCAGTCAGAATCGGGAATACCGCTCTGGAAGTGGTTTATCATAGCAGTATTAGTATTTTTGGGGCTTGAGACCTTGCTTCTCAGATTTTGGAAAACCTAAGCGAACCATGGATATACTACTTCAGCAAGTCAAAGTCATACACGAAGGCTCTGCACTCCACCGTAAGACAGTGGACATCCTCATCAAAGATGGCGTGATCAAGACAATAAGCAAGTCAATCAAAAAACCTAAAGGTGTACCAGTCTGGAGTCAAGCCAATGCACATGTCTCTATCGGATGGCTCGATATCGGTACCCAGATCGCTGAGCCGGGATACGAGCATCGTGAGACCATAGCGAGTGTCAGCCGCGCTGCAGCTGCTGGAGGATTCACGGGTATAGCCTGCTTTCCGAATACGAAGCCCTGCCTGGACAGTCATTCACCGATCCAGTATGTGCAGCAGAGAGCACAAAGAGAAATCATAGACCTCTACCCCATCGGATCCATCAGCCAGTCTTGTGAAGGCCACGAGATGACCGAGATGATCGACATGCACAGAGCAGGAGCTGTGGCATTCTCAGATGGTGACCACAGCATAGAAAAAAATGGACTCCTCCTTAGAGCACTGGAATACGCCAAATCTCTCGACGGACTGATCATCAGCTCTCCGCAAGAAAATGTGATCTCCAAAAATGGAGTCATGAATGAAGGAAAGACCAGCATCAGCCTGGGGCTACCAGGCATCCCTGACATGCTCGAAAAGCTGATGACCATACGTGACATAGAGCTGTGCAAATATGCAGAGGGACGCATGCTGATCCACGGCATATCCACACCAGAAACCCTGAAGGTCATCAAAGCTGCCAAAAAAGATAAAGTGCGCGTCCAGTCCAGCATCAGCTACATGCATCTGGTCGCAGATGAGTCACAGCTGAACACCTTCGACCCCAACTATAAGATCATGCCACCTCTCAGGACTGAGAAACAGCGTAAAAGCATGGTCAAAGCTGTCGATCAGGGAGACATAGACGTCATCCACAGTCAGCACATCCCCATCGAAAAGGAAGGTAAGGAGAAAGAATTTTTCTACGCTGACTTCGGGATCATCGGTCTGGAGACCTGCTTCGCAGCTACTCATACTCTCTGTCAGAAAGACCTCAGCCTGGATCGACTGGTACACTGTCTATCAAGAGGTCCGAGAGAGGTCCTGCAGCTGCCCGAGATCAGGATTACTGAAGGCCATACTGCTAATTTGACACTTTTTGATCCGGCTAAAAAGTGGACTTACACAGAGGATCAGGTACAGTCAAAATCGAGAAACTCTCCCTTCATCGGTCAGTCCTTCGTCGGAAAAGCCTTAGCTATTATCAATAAAAATCAGATAATAGAATAGCTATTCTTATATTAGATAAAAATTGAATGCTATGGAACATGATACTAATGTAACTCCACTGAAAGCTGGTTTGAAATACGGCGTAATGTTAGGAATCGCGATGAGCGTCCTGCAGCTGGTATTTCACTATGCAGGCCTCAACGATGACCCAACAAACCCGAATGTAACAAACGCTATTCTGACGACGGGCTTAACTTGGATCGTCTTATTCGCCCTCTTCTTTTTAGGCATTAAGCATTTTAAAGAAAGTAATGACGGCCACCTGACGTTTGGAGAAGGCTTAGTGACATCTTTATTCATTGGCGTTATTTCAGGCATTATCAGTGCTATATTCTCCTATATCCTATTCACTTACATCGCTCCCGATCTCGCTAGTACAATATCCGAAGCAGCTATGGAAGGTGCCCGTGAAGGTGGAGGTGGAGACCTAGGTGATGAAGGCGAAGAAATGATGGAAAACATGATGTCTACCATGACCTCTCCTGGTGTATTATCGACGATTACCTTAGTCACAAGAATCGTGACGGCAGTCATATTCGGACTCATCGGTACATTAATCCAAAAGACAGAATAGACTTTTCACCCAAAAGACTGAATGAATTTAAGCATCGTCATTGCTCTTCTCAATGAAGAGGAATCTCTACCAGAACTGATCCCATGGATAGATAAAGTCGTCAAGGCTATACCCTTGAGCTACGAAGTCATCATGATCGATGACGGCAGCACCGACCAGTCCTGGCAGGTGATCGAGTCTCTACAGTCGACCTACCCGCAGATCAAGGGCATCAAGTTCAGACGCAACTATGGTAAGTCTGCAGCTCTCAATGTAGGCTTTGAAAAAGCCGTGGGAGAAGTCATCATCACCATGGACGCTGATCTCCAGGACAGCCCTGATGAGATACCCAGTCTGTACCAAAAAATAAAAGAAGGCTACCACATCGTGTCAGGCTGGAAGAAGAAGCGGCATGACCCCCTGGGCAAGACCATCCCTTCAAAACTCTTTAATGCCGTGACCAGAAAGATCAGTGGCATAGAGCTGCATGACTTCAACTGTGGGCTAAAAGCCTATGATGCTATCGTGACTAAGAACATAGAGATATACGGCGACATGCATCGCTACATACCCGTCATCGCTAAGATGAATGGCTTTGCCAAAATCACCGAACAAGTGGTAGAGCACCGAGCTCGAAAATACGGCGTCTCAAAGTTCGGTGTGGGCAGGATGATGTATGGCTTTTTGGATTTGGCTACGGTCGTATTTTTAGGCAAGTTCGGAAAGCGGCCCATGCACTTTTTTGGCAGTTGGGGTGTGCTCTTCATGTTCATCGGCATGATGATTTTGCTGTTTCTTTCCATATCCAAATTGATATTCAATACGGGAGGCATCGCCTCGAGGCCCTTGTTCTTCTTTGGCATATTGACCCTGATCATTGGCACGCAGCTCTTCGTCACTGGATTCGTAGCAGAGCTGGTCTCACGCAATGCGGCCAGTCGAAATGACTATAAGATAGAGGAGGAGTTGTAAATCTCAGCCAATCAGCTATGCATGATCGCCTTAGCATAGTTAGCCCAACTCATACTGGAAATGGACTCAGCGAACTTACTGTCATCTATCGGATGCTCCAAGATGCGCTTCATTTGGGTGACCATGGAGTCGATGTCCTCCGCCTTAGCCAGATAGCCATTCACTCCATCCTGGATGGTCTCTGGAAAATGGCCTACATCAGTCGCCAAAATGGGCTTTCTAAAATTGTAGCTGAGAGACTCTATGCCTGATGGCGTAGCGAACTCATAGAAGAGGACCACGGCATCACTCACTTGAAAATACTTGTGTACATCTTCATTTGGGATGAACTCATTCACCAGCATGACTGAGTCACCAAGGTCCATGTCCTTCAGTTTTTTCAGCGGCTGGTAGTCTTTCTCATCCGAAGAATTGCGACGCAAAAAGAAAGTAGCTACAGAGAATAATGCGCTCTTTATTTTGGTCGATAACTTCTGATCATCCAAGGTATTCCAGAAAGACTCTCCACAGATCAAAAAGGAAACATCATCTCTCTCTTGGCGCAGCTGATTGAAGGCCTCGATGGCATAGTGGAGCCCCTTATATTTTCTAATGAATCCAAAAAACAAAAAGACATGCTCCTTCAGCTGGTGCTCCTTCTTAAAGGCCTGGACATCGAAGTCTTTCTTTATTTTAAAAAGGTCATAGATGGGATGGTATAGCTTGATGACCGTCTTAGCCTCCGAGCTGCGCTCCCCTGTCTCAGTGACAGCCAAATTCTGCTGAGGGATGACATCTCGGAGCTCATCCACAGTATTATACGCGTGGGTGATGTAGGTGTCAGCGTGCTTTATCCCGTATTTGGTGAGTGGGGCATCGATGAGGCTCGCCTCTTTTTGTCTCACAAAGTGGAGGTCTAAGATGACTTCGATGGACTTCACCAGGGAGAGTTTCTTCACCATATAGCCGATGGGTATTCCCTGGATGGAGACTGACCACTGCATGATGACTTTATCAGGCGACAGGTCCTTAATGAAAGAGACTGTCTGCGCCCATGTCCACGGTCGATTATAATCAGTGAGGTAGTAGACCTTGATGTCAGTACCTTGGAGTAGATCCTCCTTGCTGCTCCTGTCGACTGTGTCTCTGGGAAATATGGAAGGATACTGATTAGACCAAGACACGATGGTGACTTCATTGCCCGGGATACTGTGCAGGGCCTTAGCCAGTGAAGTATTATAATTGGAGATGCCACCTTTGAATTTAGGGCCCGGGGCAAAGCATACGATCTTAGTCATTCCAGTAGTTTTATTAGCTTACTCTAAGCAGGGCTGCGTCATACATGCGCTTCAGCCCTTCTTCTAAGGATATCTGAGCTTTCCAGCCAAGGGTGCTCTCCACATAGCTCATATCACAGTACCTGGAGTGGACACCCACTGGCTTATCGAGGAGCTGCTTGATTTCTGGTGTATAGCCAGCATAGCCGGTAAGGATGCTGATGATCTCTCTGAAGGTGGTCAGCCGGCCCATACCGATGTTGATGGCTGTGCCGTCAGTGATGGTCTCCATGCCCAGCAGGATGCAGTCCAGTACATCATCGATGTGCACAAAGTCTCTGCCCTGGTGGCCCGTGCCCCAGACCTCAAAGGGGTCTTCGCTCTTAGCAGCACGTAGAGCGATAGCGGGTATCGGATAAGTCAGGTCTTGATCCTCTCCATAGCCAGAAAAGGGCCTGATGCACATCACTGACAGGTCATAATATTCTGAGGCGATTTTAGACAGATACTCGCCTGTCAGCTTAGACCATCCATAGGTCATATCGGGCTGCCCCATATTATTAAAATCGATGTCAGATTCTTTTAAGGCTATAGCACCGCTCTCGGTCTGAAGATTCACAGGGTAGGCCGCACTGGAGCTGGGATAGAGTACCCTGTCAGGCTTGTGTCTGGTGGCCCAGTAAAAGAACTCCGCATCAATCGCTAAGTCAAGAGCCACCTTCATCGGATCACCATCAATCGTCGCTCTACCACCTACGATGGCAGCAAAATGAAATACATCTGACACATGATCTAACGGAATGGCTAGTGTGGTGGATAGATAGGCATCATCCGCGAGCATCTTCCTGATGACCTCTCTGAAGTCCGCCCTCATAAAGATGATGCGGCCCTCGGACCCATATTTTTCTATCTGCCCGTCGTCCATGACTTTGGGAACATTGATCCAGGTACTGGGATGAGTGCCCACATCGAGTGTATCGACGAAAAACACATAATCCTCCGTGGTATTCATCAATCGTTTCACCATGTTTCGGCCTACAAATCCGCAACCACCAGATACCAAATGAAGTTTCATATGTTTGATTTTTAATACTGAATGCCTGTCAGTAAATAACTAAGTTTAATCATCCCCTTGGGTATCTTAATTATCTACGTCATAGACGTTTCATATGTTTGATTTTTAGAACTGAATGCCTGTCAGTAAATAACTAAGTTTATTCATCCACTTGGGTCTCTTAATTATCTACGTCATAGACGTTTCATATGTTTGATTTTTAGACCTGAATGCCGATCAGCAAATAACTTAGGACAGATCACATATCTGGGTGCCTCAGTTATGAGCGTCTTGGACGTTTCAAAACCTTTATATGCAAGGTAAAATGCCTGCCAAATAGTAGCTCTCCTGCTTCATCTTTTTGAAGGCTAGAGATGTCTAAATCGTAGTCAATTTATATCCTTATGAATCAGAAGGTAAAGATATAATTAAATTGTATATATATTAACTCCTTTAATATGTACCTGATTGTTAGAGAGACAAAAGGAGATAAATTTTTA
>CALFUK010000181.1 GCA_937929945.1 uncultured Saprospiraceae bacterium | reverse complement strand
GATGTTCACATACACTGTGCTGGCGGCTACAGATCAGTGATAGCCATATCGATACTGAAGTCCAGAGGTATCCATAATCTGGTGGATGTGGTCGGAGGCTATGCCGCCATGAAAAAGGCAGGCATGGAAGTGAGCGTTGGTGTCAGCTGCTCTGCGTGACCAGTCATAGCAATCTGACAAGTATCGATCTTCCAAGTGTAAAACAGGAATTGCCACAATTGATTAGTATGTATATTCCAAATTTACTCTAGATGTAATGCTATTAGTTCATCAGGATTCAAATCAGCTGTGATTGAATTCCTAAATCCTTTTTAACTCCTATCGTAATAAAAAAATAGCTTTCCAACTTTGTTAGCGTTTTCAATGTGACTTGCATCTTCTAAGTCTTCCGTTTTTGATCTTAGCGCAGCAACTAGCTCCTTTTTCCTTTATTCTTGGATATCAATTCAATTTACAATTGCTTCGATCGCTCTGTTTTCTTCTCGAGAGCTTATGTGTTTTTCTAATATATTTTTAGAGAATATAAGTTGATTTCCGGGCAGATGGCTATATTGTAGGTCCCTACCATAATTTAACAATTACCAATATGATTTATATAGTTAGGCTATTTATAATAGTCCTCATTGCTATGTTGATGCATGGGTGTAGTCAGGGAGATCGTGCATCGGTGTCGCAGCCACCATCTCAAGGGTTAAAAGAAATATTTCAAGAAGACTTTCTTATCGGTGCGGCCATTTCTAAGATGCACATAGAGGAATCGGATGCTGAAGCGGCGTCGGTGATCGAAGCTGAGTTTAGCTCGCTGACACCAGAGAATGAAATGAAGTGGATGTATATTCATCCTGGAGTAGATTCATTCTATTTCGATGTCTCTGACCAGTATCTCGCGCTCGCTGAGAAGCTGGATATGCATGTCGTCGGTCATGCTTTGGTCTGGCACAGCCAGTTAGCGGAGTGGGTAGAGGAGGTCAAAGACAGTGCAGAGATGGCTAGGCACTTCGAACATCACATTAATACGATCGTCTCAAGGTACAAGGGGCGCATCGATAGCTGGGATGTGGTCAATGAAGCACTGAATGAAGATGGAAGCCTCAGAGAATCTCATTTCTACGAGCTCATGGGGGAGAACTACTTAGAGCATGCCTTCAAGCTCGCCGCAGCGGCAGACCCCTCTGCTGAGTTAGTCTATAATGATTATAACATGTGGAAACCAGAGAAGAGAGCCGGTGCTATCAGGATGGTCAAGCGGCTGCAAGAGAGCGGAGCCAAAATAGATGCTATAGGGATGCAAGCTCACTGGAGTCTCGTCGGACCTGAGATTGAAGATATAGAAGCTAGTATCTTGGCCTATGCAGCGCTGGGCGTCAAAGTCATGTTTACGGAGCTGGATGTCACTGCGCTGCCTAACCCCTGGGACTTAGAAGGGGCTGAGGTCAGTCAAAATTTTGAGGGAAGTCCGTATATGAATCCCTATCCAGAAAGCCTTCCAGATTCTATGCAGCTAAAGCTTGCAGAACGCTATGAAGATATATTTCGCTTGTTTCTTAAACATTCGGATAAGATCAGTCGAGTCACTTTCTGGGGCGTCAATGATGGTCACAGCTGGTTGAATAATTGGCCGATAAAAAATCGAGTTAATTATCCACTTCTTTTTGATCGAGCATTCCAACGGAAGAAGGCATATGATGCAGTGACGAAGCTCAAGCGTAAATGATGAGCCACCTAAAGAAGTATGGATCACTTCAAGAATTCTGTTGCCTTAATCACATATACTTATAATCTGTCCACATGAGTACAATCAATCATAAATTATCGGTTAAAGAAAAAGTCGGATATGCATTGGGCGATTTATCGGCCAATTTGATTTTTCAGACGCTGATGACTTTCTTGGCATTTTTTTACACTGATGTCTATCAAATTCCTGCAGCAACAGCGGCTTCGATCATTTTCTTTGGCGGATTTTTTGGGGCCTTTTTTAACGTCATTATGGGTGCGATCGCTGACCGAACGAATACCAGGTGGGGTAAGTTTAGACCTTGGATACTCTGGACCTCGATACCTTTTGGCGTGATTTCATTATTGGCATTTAGCACTCCAGATTTGGGTGAGAATGGTAAAGTCATTTATGCACTGGTCACATACTTCTTATTAGTCATTATTTATTCTGCTAATAATTTACCTTACTCTGCCCTGAGTGGCGTACTGACGGGGGATATGTCAGAGCGTAATAGTTTATCAGCTTATCGATTCGTAGCCGTGATGTTTGCGCAGTTTGTCGTACAGGTATTACTCTTACCTCTGGTGCTGATCTTAGGTGAGGGAGATAAGGCCGTAGGCTTCAAGACGACCATGGGAGTCTTCGCAGTGGTCGGGACCGTTTTTTTACTGATTACTTTTTGGACTACCCGAGAGCGAGTGGTGCCTGCACCTGGCCAGAAATCAAGCGTAAAGGAGGATCTGACAGATTTAGTAAAAAATAGGCCGTGGGTGGTCATGCTGTTTCTGACGATCCTGGTGTTTATTACTTTAGCCCTGAAGGGAGGGATGTACATTTATTATTTTAAAGACTATTTGAGTGAGCCTCACTTGGCTACTTTCTTGACGGATATTGGGTTTAATGGATTTATCGATGGGCTGAATCGAATGTTGACTGGCATCGGTCTGACAGAATTTCAGTGGCCAGAGGATCCGCCCACTTCGGCGTTTAGTTTATTTAATGCAGGAGGGATTATATTTATGATCATTGGGATATTTTTCTCTAAGTCATTGGCCGATCGATTTGGCAAGCGGGATGTCTTTGGCATCGGATTATTTTTGTCGACAATCTTTATCATGTTGTTTTATTTTTATCCACCAGAGTCGATTGGCATCGTCTTCATCACTCAGATTTGCCATGGATTTTTCTATGGGATTACCATACCCCTCTTGTGGGCCATGATCGCGGATGTCGCTGATTATTCAGAGTGGAAGAATAATCGAAGAGCGACAGCCATTATTTTTTCGGCGATGATCTTTGGATTGAAAATAGGACTGAGTGTCGGTGGAGCTTTGGTCGCTTCATTATTAGCCACTTATGGCTATGATGCCTCAGTAGAAAGTCAGTCGCCCTCCGCTATCAATGGGATAAAGCTATCGGTGAGTCTCTATGCAGCGATCCCATTTTTAATAGGTGCCTCCTTATTGTTTTTCTACGAAATCAATAAAAAAATGGAGACTCAAATAGAGAAAGACCTTCTCATCAGAAGAGGGAATTAAATCATTACTTATCAGCTATCATCATGTCAGAAGAATCAGAAAATATCGACTACGCCGCCTTACAGCGTAAAGCCATATCACAACCTTTAGTCAGCCACATTTACACAGCTGACCCGTCGGCACATGTCTTCAATGGTCAGCTCTACATTTATCCTTCGCACGACATCGATGCCGGGATCCCCTTTAATGATAATGGTGATCACTTTGGGATGCGTGACTATCACGTCCTGTCAGTGAATATGGATTCGGGGGAGACGACGGATCATGGTGTCGCCCTGGATGTGAGTGAAGTCGCGTGGGCTGAGCGTCAGATGTGGGCTCCAGATGCAGCAGAGAAGGATGGGAAATATTATTTTTTCTTTCCAGCTAAACGAGCAGATGGAATTTTTCAAATCGGTGTCGCTATCGGGGATAGCCCCACAGGCCCCTTCATACCACAGCCTAAAGCCATAAAGGGTAGTTATTCTATTGATCCGGCAGTCTTTGAAGATGGTGGTGAATACTATATGTATTTTGGAGGTATCTGGGGAGGCCAGTTACAGCTGTACCGTCAGAATCGATACGATAAAGAGCACAAAGAACCTCTCCCCAATGAAGCAGCGCTGCTTCCGAAGGTAGCCCGACTGACGGATGACCTATTAGAATTCGCAGAAGAGCCACAAGATGTACAAATCATTGATGAGGATGGACAGCTTCTCCTGGCTGATGACAACGATCGCCGCTTTTTTGAAGCAGCCTGGATTCATAAGTATCAAGGCAAATATTATTTTTCCTACTCTACGGGGGACACTCATTTTATCTGCTACGCTACAGGAGATAGCCCCTACGGTCCCTTCACCTATCGGGGTAAAATTCTGAATCCTGTCATTGGTTGGACCTCGCATCATTCTATCTGTGAGTATCAAGGCAAGTGGTATTTATTTTATCATGACTCTGTCCTATCGGAAGGCGTGACTCATTTACGATCTGTGAAGATGGCTGAGATTACTTATCAAGAGGATGGTACGATCGAGACACTGGATCCCTATTTGATTTAAATGTCATTCTTGAGCTAAGCTTATCAAGATTCTAATTTGTCGACTTTTAAATTTATCTCTGATTGATTTGTTATAGCTTTAGGTGTTACGGAAAATATAGAGGACCTTATGTCAAAAGAAGATCAGAGATATCACGTGGTTGATTTTAGCTCACCGAATAGGAAAGCTGAGAATGAATGGATTTTCAATGAGCTGACAGCCTGGGAATTAGAGAATGGAGGGAATGTCAATTTCATTCCTGCAGATCGTTTTGATGAGGCCATCTGCATGTATCATGTCGATGTACCTACATTTTAGTGGCTGAATTAATAATAAAAGTGATGTACAATGAATGACCATTTACAAAAAGACCTCAGTGAAATTGATCAGCTATTAGAATTAGTGAAAGCGCAAGGTCTGGATTATCTACAACATCTGGATCAGCGACCTACTTCGAGCCAGAGTGCTATATCTGATCATCTGAGCATATCCAATGGTGGTATAGGTGCGGAGTCTGCCTTAGCGCTTTTCAATGAGCGATTCGAGAAATTGATCGTTGGGTCATCAGGACCTCGTTATTGGGGCTACGTCACAGGCGGCACCACACCCGCAGCGATCATGGGCGATTGGCTTACCAGCATCTATGATCAAAATCCGCAGATACTCGCAGGCGAAGGAGATATCTCGGGCGCTATTGAAGCAGAGACCATCGAGCTCATGCTGGAGTTATTCGGTCTTCCACCAGATTACATTGGTGGCTTTGTGACGGGAGCGACCATGTCTAATTTCACTTGTCTCGCAGTAGCACGCCAGTGGATTGGGAGCTTGGCTGGCAAAGACTTTGCTAAGGAAGGCATCACGAAGATCATACCAGTGCTCTCAGCCACACCTCACT
Source organism: uncultured Saprospiraceae bacterium (assembly GCA_937929945.1). Lineage (GTDB taxonomy): Bacteria > Bacteroidota > Bacteroidia > Chitinophagales > Saprospiraceae > CALFUK01. Next base: position 5,042 of record CALFUK010000181.1, on the reverse strand, counting down.
CATCTGCAGTCAAGACCTTGGCCTTGCTTGGGATGGGCAGTCAAAATATCATTCAGGTTAAAACTCATGAAGACGGCACAGAGTCCATTTCAATCAATGACTTAAAAGAAAAGATTAGCTTATTGGAGGGCGCCCCCTTCATATTGTTATCCAGTGGCGGTACTGTGAACCGGGTTGACTATGATGACTTTACTGCGATTAAAGAATTAAGAAAAGAGTACGACTTTTGGTGGCATATCGATGCGGCCTTCGGGGGCTTTGCTGCTGTCTCAGACCAGCACCAGCACTTGCTGCAAGACTGGGAGTCTGCTGATAGCATCACTGTCGATTGTCATAAGTGGCTCAATGTGCCTTACGAAAGCGCTGTCTTTTTTATCAAGGCGACACATAAGATGCATCAGGTCGAAAGCTTCCAAAATTCTAATGCTCCTTACTTAGGTGATCCCTTAGCGCAGTTTAATTATCTCAATCTGTTACCCGAAAATTCTCGACGGCTGAAGGCTCTACCAGCTTGGTTTACCCTGATGGCTTACGGGAAGCAGGGCTATGCCGACATCGTCAATGGCTGTGTAGATCTAGCCCGTTACTTTGGTCAGCAGCTGGAGGCCAGTGATCAGTTCGAGCTATTAGCTCCCATCAGGTTGAACAATATTGTGTTTAGCCTCAGGGATCAGGGTCAGGACACTGCTCTATTTCTATCCCGATTGAATCAGACTCATCAGGTCTTTATGACACCTACCGTCTATTTGGGGCGGCAAGGCATCCGGGCTTCATTTGTGAACTGGCGGACGACGCGGGCGGATGTGGATTTGGTGATGGGGGTGATGATGGGTGTGGGGGAAACATTTTGATAATCAATGCTTCTATCTCCATTTGTCTTCTTTCCAATTTTTCGGATTATTCTGAATGTATTTTGATATGTTCTGGTATGATCTTACATCTCGGATGATGTGATCGTGAAATTTTGATTGCCACGCAAAATTTGGATTTATCACCCTGCTGTATCTGCTGACTGCTGATTTGTATGATCTTATGATGGTTGATACAGATCCTGATTTTGGTGATATGGATTGCATTTTTTTGTTTTTGATTGGTTTGGGGTTATTGGTATTTGTGGGGTCATTGGTATTTGCGGGGTCGTTGCATGCAACGACCCTACCAGAAATTAAAATGATTCCATGGACATGATTTGGCATAATGACATATTCTCCTAATGAAACATGGGGGAAATGATTGATGATTTTTGCCCAACATGATTCTGCAATCTGACCGATCTCATTCAGATTCATTTGTTCCTCTAATATTTCTCCAAAAAAATATTGACGCTGATGTGTGCATATGGTGATGAAATAGGCGCCATCCGATCGATAATCCCAGTTGGGCAATCGGAAAGATTCATTGCGGTATTTATTTCTGAATTTCGACAATAGACAGCGCTGATATTTCTGATCTAAAATACCAATAAAATATTATTTATTCATGATCACCTCACACCCGACTCAACTCCTGTGCTCGGGCAAAAGCAGCTGCAATACCATCTTGAAATCCTTCTTTCACCCGCTGGTCATGGAAGCTGCTGAAGGCGGCTGCTGTCGTCCCCCCTTTAGAAGTGACTTTTTGGATCCATTCATCGCAGGTGTAGTCATGCTTGTTAAATAGCTCTATGGCGCCGCGGAAGGTTTGGTAGGACAGGAGCTCTGCTTCTGACTGACTGAAGCCCAGCTGCTTGGCACTTTCGATCATGCTCTGCATAAAGTAGAACACGTAGGCGGGGCCAGAGCCGGAAATAGCTGTGGCGGCATCGATCATCAGCTCTTTGTCAGTATAGACCGTCTTGCCTGAGGCGCTCAGTAGGTTCTGAACCATGGCCAGTTCGATGCGGGTCACGGCATCAGAGGCGCTGAAGACGGTCATGCCTGTGCCGATCTGAGAGGGGAGATTGGGCATGGCGCGGATGACCTTTTGCAGGCCCAGGTGATCTTGGATGGTATCGATTCTCACACCAGCCATGATCGAGAGCACGACTTGCTGCTCATTGATGAATGGCTTGATGGTACTGAAGAGCAGGGAGATGTCTTGAGGCTTAACGGCGAGGATGATCAGATCTGTATCCTCGATGTAGGAAGCGGGCTCGCCATAGACAGTCCCGATGTTTAGCTTTTTGAGCTCATTCGCTTTTTTCATGGATTTTTCCAGGATCAGCATTTGCTCGTGCGTTACGATTTTAGAATTGATAAAGCTCTGAGCAAATGTCAGGCCCATATTACCACCACCGACGATTAGTATTTTCATGATTTAAAAAAATTATATGGTGAAATGCCAAGCGGAAATTAGCTCAGCTAATCATCCACTGGCCACCTTAATTAATTACGTCGTTGACGCATCAAATTTTGATTGTGAGGGGCGAAATACCATTCATTTACCTCACTCGATTAATTGACTAAGAATAAAGCATTGCTAAATAGAATCTGACCATTCACCCAAAATCCTCTGAACAAAGGATTGTCCACCATATAGATGACCTGACCTCTGCCTTTTTCTTCTACTGCGAATACCACGGTATCCTTGATTCTCTTTTTGACCTTGGAGCCAATGAATCCTATGGTCATTGGTTCATTGGGAATACGTCCTACATTCACCGCATCTGTCTGCATGGGGAAGTGGGTGCTGCTGGTGCGCAGGCTGAAGTAGTCTTCGCCCAGGCCATATGATAAAGGGTGAGTCGGGTCCAGTTTTAATTTGACGATGGCCCCAGGCACAAATGAGCTGATGCTCTCGCGCTCTGCATCAGAATAGTGATTGTATCTGGCAGCGAGATCAGCCATTTTATTTTCTTTTTCAGCAGCTTCTTTCTGCCCTTCTTCTACTTCGCTTGTCAGTCTGAAACTGTCCGTATCTGCCAGGCTCGTGGTCATGCTGCCGATAGCGATGAGCTTACCTCCACCAGCGACCCATGAGGATAGGCTTTCGAGATGCTTCGAGATGCTGTAGTATCCATCTGGTAGGATGATGGTGTTATAATCGTCCAGATTAATTCTGGAGAGCCTGGATATATCGACTACCGTGAGGGGATATCCGATGACCTGATCAAAGTAATGTCTGACCTGGCCAAAGGACAATGCACTGACGCGCTCGCCCATGACTGTGAGAACTTTTGGCTGCTGGAGTAGTGCCATGCTGCCGCTGCCAAGATCTTTGCCGTCATCCGCAAATCCTGTCTCTAGCCTGATGATCTCAGCCTGATGATCCTCCGTGGCCTTATTCAGGATGTCTAATAACTCAGCTTGGATAGACTTGTTGTCCGCTCGCGTGATGATGATGGAGCCACGGTCAAAGCGTCTACCGCTGAAGGTCACGGGCTCTCGATTGGTTCTGGCAGTGACGCCTGCATTCAGCAAATGGCCTGATAGTTTTACACTGGATAAGCCATCAGCTGGTATGATGTAAGCGTAGGCGGGGCGAAGTTTCATTTTGTTTTGCTGGGGCAAGAAGCTCAGTGATTCGTCAGCCTTAAATGCCCCCGTGGTGGCGTAGGCCTCTAATCCGTAAGCATAGGGAAGTGACCAGGCTGTGATATCATAGGTCACAGAATCTTCTAAGCTGCTTTCAGGATCCAAGAGCACTTGGGTCAGGACGGACTTGGGTTGGTCAGCCGAGACCACCAGGTCTCCAGGGCTCGCCTGAAATGATGTCGTGCCTCCCGTCTGATAATTATAGCCACTTCCTGATCTATCGGATGATACGGTGCCATATTGGATCCCCTGTCGATCTAGTAATTCAGAGAGTGCCTGGATCTTACTTTGCTGAGTACCCGCCTTGATGATGTAGGATCGATACTTACCAGCCGGTCCTTTCGCATAGAATTTTTTAAATTCTGAGATCAGTCTTTCGCTGTGCCTGGCGCCCATTTCTACAGTGGATAGGGCGGTGGTCTTGTGGTGGTTGATGCGATCTTGCAGGGTGAGGACTTCGCCATTATTAGTCTCTACGGCTCTACCGCCTCTGCCTGATCCGCCCTGCTCATAAGTCATACCGATGCCTCCTGAGAAGGTGGGATAGGTATCTCCGTAGCTGGGATAGAGTAGGTCAAAGACTTCTTTCGTAAAATACAACCAGCCTTCTTGGTCAAAATAGCTGGCGTGATTTTTTCCGATGTCCGTCTGAAAATCTTTCTGCCATTCGGTGATGTACTCGTGGTAGGGCTTAGCTGCGGGAGCGAAATAATAAGGGCTGTTGTGCCCCATCTCGTGCAGATCGGCATGAATGTGCGGCAGCCATTGATTGTATAGTTTCATTCGCTGCTGGCTTTCTATTTGAGTCTGCCAAGCCCAGTCTCGATTCAGGTCAAAGAGGTAGTGATTCGTCCTGCCTCCAGGCCAGGGTTCTTGGTGTTCGATGTCGTCAAAATTAGCATTGGCATGGGTGCCAGCCACTCTGGCGTACCAGTGGGTATATCTGGAGTAGCCATCAGGATTGACAGCCGGATCTATGATCACAATGGTGTTGTCCAGCCAGGCTTTGGTCTTTGAATTATTGGGATCGACTAAGTCATAAATGACGGAAGGCGAACTCTCTGAGCCAGCCGCCTCGTTACCGTGTACGCTAAAGCTGAGCCACACGATGGACTTCGCTGCGGCATCCACAGTCTCAGATTTGTCAATGCCGGCTAGCTGCATGTTCTTGCGGCGGTATTGATCCAGAGAGGACTGGTTATCTTGGTTGGTGACATAGGCTACGATCATGGGCCTGCCTTCACTGGTTCTGCCATATTCTTCGACGGTGACCAGTGGGCTCTCTGCTGCCACATGCTCAAAATAGTCTACCAGTCTGTGGTGAGGTGTGAACTGATCTCCTGGTGCGTAGCCAAAAAATTCTGCTGGCGATAGTAGCTGTGCCTGACTCACGCAGGCAGCAAAGACAGCCACGACAATGATGATGATCCTCATAGTATGATGTTTGAATATGCTAAAATAGCTGAATTAAGCTAATAAGCTGCTTTCCTGAATTGCAAGATGAGAAAGAGAGAGAACCCGCTGGATGGC
>CALFUK010000180.1 GCA_937929945.1 uncultured Saprospiraceae bacterium | reverse complement strand
ATTTGAATTATCAATTACATTCGAAGACTCTTCCGAAGCATTGGATTTCTGTTCTGATGATGTTGAAGATCGAAGAATTAGGAGATTGTACACCATTACAGATGCTTGTGGCAATGAGGGGATTTGTTCACAATTTATAATCTATAATCAGGATACTGATGGACCCGAGATTTTAAATTGTCCAGCAGATATGGTCATGAATGTAGATGCGGGTCTTTGTGAGGCTGTGGTCAAGCTCCCGATACCGATAGCGACAGATAATTGTGGAGGTGATAATACTGTAACTCAAGAGTTAGGTATCACAGATTCGGATAATAATAGTACAACTCCTTTCGCAGGTGATGATCCGACACAGGCTCAAATTAATATTGACGCTGGTGAGACCTTATCTGTCAAGTTTACGATTGGGGACGAATGTGGGAATGAATCTGAATGTGCATATGAAGTTACCATTCAAGATAATAATAATCCGAATATCATATGCCCTGAAAATGTAGTTGTTTGTGCGATTGAAGGATGCCGTTGGGAAAGTTCTGGCTTACAACTTATAAATACATTTGAAGAATGTGATTTTTCAACTTCTGCTGTATTAAATTCTTCAACGGGTGGTACGTCAAATTTTAATGGAGATATTCCAGACGGCACAGATTTTCGTCTTGGGACATCCACGATAACATACACCATTACAGAGGATTTGGATGAAGCAAATTCTGTTTCATGTAACTTCACCGTAACTGTTGAGGATTGTAATCCTGCGGTAGTAAATGATATACGAGATTTCTCGATTGAATGTCTGCCAAATCATGATATTGGTTCGTTTGGCTTTTACTCATTTTCTGATCTATTTCCAGGCTCAACGCCTGGTGGTACTATTAGGCAGTCAGGAGGACCAAACGGAGGTCTTAGAATTATAAGGACAGAAGATACTAATGCATTTGCAGCTTTACAAGTATTTTTACCAGGGTGTTATGAAGTAGAATATGTTGTTGAAGGATTCTGTGGTGTTGCTTTCGAGCAAACTAGATTCATCGTTGGAGAGCAGCCTGAGCCAGTGATGAATATCGCAGACGATATCATATGCTGGTATGGTGGTGACCCAGTCACAATAAAAGCAACGGTGAATAGTCCTGATTATGCAATTGAATCAAGATCTTACCAAGACCCTACTCAAGCTCCATCCGTGACAAGAACATGGACAGTGGATCCACCATCTGGCATTGTGAGTATATCCAACAATGGAGAAATAACGATCATGAATCCAGGTCTTGTCAAGGTTTGTTACGAAGAAAACATTACAGTAAAAGGATGTTTTGATGACGATATGGAATGTATATCTGAGGTGTGTCAATTCATAACCATCGTTGATGGGCTTGCTATTAATCCTGATTGGGATTCATTTGGACCTGTCTGTACAGATTCACCCAAAGTAGATTTGACTGCACGAGTGACTGGAGATGGTAATGGTGTCTTTACTGGTAATGGTGTCACAGGGACTCATCCGATGTATGAATTTGATCCTTCCGCGATTAATTTTAATGGTGAAGAATCAGTTGATGTAACCATTTGCTATGTTGTAGGCAATGACAGCTCACAGCCAATCCTAGATGGCGGAGGCCTTGATGGCGGAGGGATAGTCATAGATGATGGCGGTGCCGTATACATAGGAGGTATCGATGTGTGTGGTGCGATTGAAATCAGAAATCCAGTAAGTAATGGAGTCGGTGCAGGCTGTGGTGCAGTTGAATGTCATACGATTAGAGTTTACGATGCTGTAGACGCTACCATAGAAGATTTACAATTTGCATGTACAGTTGCACCAAGTGGCAATGTCAGCTTAGATGCATTATTTACAGCTAATACTACACCAGGTGGTGTCTTTTCTGGAGCTGGGGTTGTGGGTAATACCTTACAATATGATGCAGCTGGTTGCTATGAAATAACGTACACGATTACGGCTTTTGAAGGAGCAACAGGAGCATGTACAGCAACAGATAAGGCCTTCATTTTAATTCCAGAACAACCAACACCAAGATTCACCATTCAGGATCAGGTATGTTTTAGTGATGGTGATGAATCAACGTCACACGTCTATTCTCCAATATTACATGAAAGGACTTCAAATAATCTGGAGTGGTCTATCCAAAGTGGGAGCACAGCCACTGGATCTGTCGCTGCTAATGGAGATGTTACTGTGACGAGTATTGGTGTATTGATTGTTTGTGTAACAGAGACAAATGGCATTGCTTTCCAATCTTGTGGCACGAATCCAACGCCAATGTCAGAATCAGATCGAGCTTTTTTCTGTACTGAAACCTATTGTACTGAAATTAATATTTCAGATGGGACAACTCAAGATGCAAGTTTTGCAATATCTGACCAAGACCAATGTCCTGGCACAGAGATCACCTTAACAGCCAATACTTCAGGCGGGGCATTTTCTGGAAATGGTGTTACAGACGGGGGAGATGGTGAGACAGCTACTGTAAGCATCCCATCAGACTGCTCATCAGTCGATGTCACCTATACCCTGAATGATGTAAATGGATGTACGTCTTCGGCGACACAAACCGTCTTTGGAGATAGAATTCCCCCTGTGATTAATGCGGCAGGCTTATCTGATATAGTATTAGAATGTAATGATCCAGACCGAGATAATGATGCTATAATAGAATCTTGGTTAAACAGAAATGCTGGAGCTGTTGCAACTGATGATTGTACATTCACATGGAGCTACGATTTGATCGCAGAAACAGATGAATGTAGTACCACAGGTTCTGGTACCTATAGATTTACAGCCACTGATCAATGTGGCAACTCATCCTCAGTCATAGCTTCGATAGTCATAGTAGATCGTACAGATCCAGTTGTTACCGTACCATCAGACTTGACGATTAGCTGCGATGATATCCAGACGATTCAGCAATCTATAGAAGGCTGGTTAAACCAAGCAACAGCAACGGATGATTGCTCTATTCCTGTCGTGACACACGATTACGAGACGACATCACTTGATCTTTGTACTGCCAATACAATAGCTGTTGAATTTACAGCAAGAGATGTATGTGGTAACATCAGTTTTAAGACAGCTAATATTATCATAGAGGGCGACTTAGAAGATCCTGTTGTGACAGCACCTGAAGAGTTGTCCATCGGCTGCATGGACTTAGCGACATCAGAATCTACAATAGAAGGCTGGTTAAATCAAGCAACAGCAACAGATGATTGTTCTGAAGAACCTGTGATCTCTCATGATTATGAAGGTACAGTTATAGACTTATGCGTTGCTGGAACAATACCGGTGACATTTACGGCGACAGATTTATGTGGAAATACCCATTCACAAACAGTGAATATTGTCATAGAAGGTGACTTAGAAGATCCTGTTATTACACCACCAGCTGCTTTGACAATTACTTGTGAGCAACTGAGTGAAACAGATGATCCTTCAGCACTCATCGCTGGATTTTTAAATTCTGCAACAGGTACAGACGATTGTTCAGATCCAGTGATCTCCCACGATTTTACAGGTAACCTATTAGATATCTGTACGGCTGGAGTGATAACGGTTAATTTTACAGCGACTGACCTATGTGGAAAGACGCACACATTACCATCTACGATTACAATTGATCCAGACAGTACGGCACCAACATTTACAAGCTTGCCAGCAGATTTAGATTTGGATTGTAATGATATTAATGAGACGACGGCATTGACCGTAGAAGGCTGGTTGAATAATGTCACTATCAGTGATGATTGTGATAGCGATCCAGTCCTGACTCATGATTATACGACTGAGTCATTAGACTTATGTGACGGTGACGGGACATCTATTACTGTGACTTGGACTGCGACAGATGCATGTGGTAATACTGATTTTGTGACCGCTGTACTGACAGTGACACCTGATGTTTCTCCACCGACATTCCTAACAGAACCAGCAGATTTAACGCTTGATTGTTCAGACATCAGTGAAACAACAACTGTTACAATTGAAGGCTGGTTAAATGCAGTAACTATAGAAGACATGTGTGATACAGACCCTGTCTTGACTCATGATTTCACCACACAAGGACTAGATCTTTGTGATGCAGAAGGAACATCTATAGTCGTCACATGGACAGGTACAGATGCCTGTGGTAATACGGATAGTCGTTCAGCGACATTGACAGTAACACCTGATACAGCACCGCCAGTATTGACAGTACCTGATGATTTGACAATCACTTGTTCGGACATATCTGCTACTGATGATCCTTCGGCATTAGTTGCTGCATTCTTAACGACTACAACAGCAGTTGATCTTTGTGATACAGATCCTGTGATTACTCATGACTATGATGGTACTGCCTTAGATGTCTGTACTGCTCAATTGATAACAGTCACATTTACAGCAACAGACGCTTGTGGTAATAGTGATTCAGAAGAAGCGACTATTGAAGTGGTTCCAGATACGACTGCACCAGATCTTGTATGTCCAGCAGGTACAACAAATAATACAGACTTTTATACATGTGAAGGCGATTTAGAATGGATGCATCCACTACCTACTGATGCATGTGGTATTGTCATTTATACCTATACAGTGACAGATCCAGATGGTACTGTAAATGGACCTTTCGACTTACTCGGTATACTGAGCACAGAAGAAGCCACGACTAACTATGATTTTGAAGAAGACTTGAATGATGGAACAGGTAGTATTGTGAGTTATTATGTAGAAGATTTTTGTGGAAATAGTAGTGAGTGTTCCTTTGATGTTCATGTTCTTGATGATCTTGATCCCTATTTTGCAGATTGTCCTTCTATGGTTATGGTCTCGAATGATCCTGATCAATGTTCTGCCTTTGTAAACTGGGATGTCCCAATTGCATTTGATAATTGTGATAATCCAGATGGAAATGTAGCAGGAACTCTAGATGAGATCACTGTTGTTCAGACAGCTGGTCCAGCTCCAGGAACTGAAATTGCAGTTGGCACACATACCATGGTGTATACTGCGACAGATGATGAAGGCAATACAGCAAGATGCGAATTTGATGTGATAGTCAAAGACACCGAATGTCCAGAGTTCATCACGACTCTTCCAGAGAATATTACTTTAGAATGTGACCTTGTATCAGCCCCGTTTGAACTGATACCTGAATCCCATTTAAGTGATAATTGTACTGCGCCTATAGATATAGTCGTTGATTTTACAGAGCTTATTTCAGATGGAGTTTTTCCAGTTTTCAACGTACTAAGTAGAACTTGGACAATTACTGATGAAGCTGGAAATAGCTGTCACCATACACAAACAATTTCTGTAATTGATAATGCGCTTGCTTCTGCACCTACATTGTCAATCCCTGATGATATTACGATTGAATCTTGTCAAGTCGCATTTGATACGATTATGGTACCAAAAGTGATCATTCTTGATACGGTAGAACAATTAGTAGCTATTGGTGACGATTGGATACTTGTAAATGAAGTGATTAAAAAGGATACTTTTGATTTACAAATCACCCCGATTTATATTGATCCTACAATGGGATTCCAAGCAACGGCGAATGACAAAAGTTGCTTAGGAGGTCAAAGAGATTTAGAAGTTAGCGTCAGAGAAGAAACTGAATTCATATGTAAAGGAATAAAAGCAGCTGTCATTTTCAGGATTTACGAAGCTGCAGATGAATTTGGAAATATAACAGTTGATACACAACGAATCGAAGTCCTTGATCCTAATCCGCCTGTCTTGGTACCACGAGATACAGTCACTGTATCTATAGGTCCTGATGGTCATGTGAATCTTGAACAGGATGATGTTATTTTGTCTGTGTTCGATGCCTGCTTTGGCGATGCATCCGAAATCAATGTAGATATCAGTCCAAACTATTTCAATTGTTCTCAAATAGGTCAACACGTTGTGCTAGTAGCAGCGACTGATCCATGTAACAATATGACAGCATACGAAGAAGTCGTTGTGAATATCGTTGATGATATTGCTCCAAGCTTAACCTGTCCTGCAGGTGTCGTTAATGTGAGCATCGACCCTACGAATTGTGATGCCGCCTTTAATCAGATTCTAGATATCGTCAGTGGAAATGATTGTGATGTGACAATCTCAACCAGTCCTCCATTAGATGCCTCAATAGACATGAATACTTCAGTGATTACTGTTATTGCTACGGATGCCTCAGGGAACATATCTTTCTGTGATGTTAGTGTAAATATCAGCTTGACAGATGCGATCGACTTCAACCAAGTACTTTCTTGTAATGATCGAGTAAACATTTCACTGAATAATGAATGCTGGTATGAAATAAGTCCAGACTTAATCTTAGAAGGAAGTCCTGATGTCTGTACTGAGTTACTCTGCATCGAAGTGGAAGATGGAAATGGAAATGACCATCTGAACTTCTTTGACATTACAGATGTAGGACAAGTATTTAAAGTCAGAGTTGTAGACTGTAATGGTTCAGGTAACAGTTGTTGGTCTGAAGTATTACTGGATGAAAAACAAATTCCAGAAATCGTTTGGCCAAGAGATACTGTAGTTCTTTGTGTAGAACCGACAGACACTTCTTATTTTAAAATTGGCATCCCAGAAATCGAAAACTGTGAGCCAGTGATCACTATGGAATACGAAGATTCTTATGTAGAATACGATCAGTGTAGTACGCCAAGAGCGACTATCACTCGTAAGTGGACGGTCAGTGATGATGAAGGCAATGTAGCAGTTGATACTCAGTATATAGATATTATGCCATTCAGCAATCAGCATGTTAGATTCCCTGCGGATATCACAATTGTGGATCCTATCGATTGTAAGTTGGTGACTGAGATGATTGATGACATTGAGAACAATGTATTAGACCCTGGGTCATACTTACATCCTGATAGCACGGGTCTTCCCAATATCTTTGGTCTACCCTTACAGACTACTGCAGGCTTATGCTTGTTCTCTTTAGGCTACGAAGATGAAGTCTTAGAGATTTGTGATGGATCATATGAAGTCCTCAGAACATGGAAGGTGAAAGATGTGTGTACTTCTGTTGTAGATGAATTGAATCCAATCACTCATACGCAAGTGATTACAGTGTATGACAATGATGGGCCAGTCTTAGATTCGTTACTCATTCCTCAAAATGATACATTAAGCTATAATCCATGGGAGTGTGCTTATGCAGGATCACTATATGTGCCTCGAGGAGATATTGAGTCATGCGGAAGCGTCTTTTTCGAAGCTTACGTCACTGGAGGTGGCTACATTGTTACTGAAGGTTCAGTAGCTGGAGGAGACTTAGCTGTCTTCGCAGTTGGATTTGATGAGGGAGACCACTGGGTGACTTATGTATATTCTGACGGATGTGATAACGTTAGTATTTATAAACACGTCATTACAGTCATTGATGAAGTCGAACCTGTCGCAGTCTGCCAAGACAATATTTCAGTGACGGTGACAACTGATGGAGTCGCGAAAATTTACTCTACTGATATTGATGGTGGTAGTCATGACGCAGGTTGTGGTCCAGTCAGTAGCTGTGTCGTGAGAATGGTCGATTTCGAAGCTGGCTACCTCGGTAAAATAAGTGGCCATAGTGCCTATGTGTCTGCCAATGGCTGCCAAGTGGATGGTGAGTTTAGAGATACGATATTTGATAAGTTTGGAGAGATCGACAGCATTACGATACTTCCATTTGTACTGTGTAAAGATGAAATGAAGATCTGTTGTACTGATCTTGGTGAACAGAGAATCGTATTAGAAGTGTCAGACAATGCTGGACTATCTAATGTCTGTATGGCTGATATCACAGTCGTGGATAAATCGAATGCCAGTCTGGTATGTGAGCCACACGAAATAGATTGTACTGATGACAAAGACAGTGATCTATTGCAACCAGTTGGAGCAAGCAGCATCTGTGGTGATGACTTACCATTAGCTTACTTTGATGAAGAAGAATTCATAGATGGATGTGGAGAAGGTCAAATATTCAGAGTCTGGTACTTAGATGCTGATAATAATGGTACTCTTGATGAGGGCGAAATTAGTTGCAATCAAGTGATTACGGTTAGCAATTCAGTAAGCTTTGATCCATACAGTTTGAAATGGCCTAAGCATTATACGGGAGAAATACAGCAAGGTAAAAACCTTGAGTGTAATAACGATGTGCTCACAGAATTTGATGCGGATATCCCAATGGGTGGGGTATTTACTTGCTCCGCTACTGATCCCGGTGATGAGCCGATCTGGTGTAATACATCTTGTGGATTGGTAGGCGTCAGCTCAGAGGTTGATACAGTCACAGCAGGTGATGCATGTTTACAATTGATCAAACGATGGACAGTTATTGACTGGTGTTTTTGGGAAGCAAATGCAGGCAGCCCTGGTGATGCTGCCAATGATACTGACAATGATTCCTTCGAGCCAGTGGAAGATTGGGCACAAGGTGTCTGTGCTGGATGCGCAGAAAATGTGTCACAAGATCCAGTATACTTCAGATATACTGAAGTAGATGTAGATGGCTATTACACTTATGATCAAGTCATAAAGATTGTCGATGAAACGGCACCTGAAGTGATCACAGCTGATGTCGTGGTTAACACTACTGGTGGTGCTGCCTCTAAAGATGATGACACTGCTTGCTCAGGTACTGGAGCAGTCATCGCCACAGCATCTGATCTTTGCGGAAGCGAAGAGATTTCTGGAGAGCTCTTATCATGGGTGATTACTTATGACAATGGAAGTGAAAAAAGCATCACCAATGCCCATGGACCTGAACTAACAATGGAGACGCAGGCAGGAAGTCCTGGTGATGTGCATATAGTAGAATTTGTCGTGAGAGACGGCTGTGGAAATAGATCGTCAGCGACGAGTACCATTACATTTGGAGATGAGAAAAAACCGACTCCAATCTGTGTATCGGGACTGACCACAGCATTCATGGAGACTGATGGTACTGTAGAGGTCTGGGCTAAAGATTTTGATCTTGGCAGTTTTGATAATTGCTCTGAGATACAGCATACTATCATTAAGTCTGGTGAGACTCCGCTTCAACCGTCAGAAGATGGATTTGCGGACCAAGCGAATATTGAATTTAATTGTGATGATCTGGCCAGTTTGCATTCACTCGAAGTTTGGGTATGGGATGCAGTAGGAAATGGTGATTTCTGTACGACTCAAGTACTGATAAGCGGCAGTTGCGACTTTGAGCCAGGTAATGGAGCAATGATATCCGGTCAAGTGAGAACAGAAATAGGTGAAATGATAGAAGATGTACAGATGAGCATCGAGACTGATGACTTAGATGAATACCCAAGAATTGTATCTACAGATGAGCTGGGAGAGTATGTCTTTGATAAAAATCCAGTAGGATTAGACTATACGATCACAGCAGAGAAAAATCTGGATTATCTCAATGGGGTGACGACAGCTGACCTTTTAGCGATTCAGCAGCACATCACAGGCATTCGCAAGTTTAAATCACCTTATCAAACCATCGCTGCGGACATCAATAATGATGAAATAATTTCAGCATTTGATTTAGTGGTGTTAAGAAAGGCAGTACTTGGTTTAATTGATAAGTTTGACAGAAATAAAAGTTGGCGTTTTGTAGATGCAGCTCAGGTATTTGAAAATGCCTCTGATCCTTGGCCATTCCTCGATCTAATCGAGGTAGCTGATTTAAATACAAATATGACCTCTGAGGACTTCATTGGCGTGAAGATTGGTGATGTCAATGGTTCTGCCCGAGCTAATTCTTTGGCTAATTCTGAGATCAGATCTACGATCTCTATGGAATTTTCAGTTGACAATTCTGAATTTATTAAGGGTGAGGCAGTCAGAGTCAATGTTACCATAGATCATCTCAAAGAGTTAGCTGGCTTTCAATTTACCTTGGATCATTCAGGCTTAGTATTTCAGTCAGTAGAATCTGGAATCATAGACTTGACCAATGAGCATATTGGTATTCATGACGGGGTGATTACTGCGAGTTGGGAGACACTAGAAGCGGTGGTGCCTGATGATGTACTTTTCACCTTGGTATTTGAATCCTTGGAAAACCAGTCTGCTCTTCAACTATTAGAAATAAATTCGGACATCACTAAGTCAGAGGCTTACGCGAGCTCAGGTGATGATGCTTATGATTTAGTCATGAACCTTGATGTGAATGATACAGATCAGCTGATTCTGGCTCAGAATGATCCGAACCCTTTTTATGAGTCAACTGTCGTCCGCTTTACCATGCCTGAGACCGAGACAGCAGAATTCTCTATCTATAGTTCTAATGGGACACTGATTTATCAGATGACAGAAGTTTTTGACCATGGGAATCATCAGATCCTTGTGGATAGAACCATGCTAAATGATTATGGAGTGTACTTCTATATGTTGAACACTGCTCATTCTTCAATCATTAAAAAGATGGTTTTCTTAAAATAAAAGTTTGTAATTCTTCACATTGGACAAAGGGGCTGGCACTGCGTTAGCCCTTTTTCCTATTTGGGCCTATGTGTGCTGTAAGCCAATGGCATAGAGTGGTGTAAGCCATGTAGGGTCTATGATAAAGGCACCTACTATGGCTAAGAGCAAACAACACATTGACATAGACTTATTAGGCTCTCAAGATGAGAAGCTAACGGCTAAAGAAAGTGCTGAAATTAGTGAGCAGATCAAGCTCATGAAAGCTGCCCGTAAGAAGGGTAGGGCCAGGCTTCCGAAAGTATCGGTGTCTAAAAAAGCAAAGGAAGAAGCTTAGATACAATAGCAACCAGTGTGATTCAGTGACCTCATAGTACCTATTCCCATTTAGTAAAGCTATCCATTCTGAAATATAAAAGAAAGGCAGCCACAGACTTCATCAAGTCCATGCACCTTAATCAAACAGTTAGGACGGTGCTTTAAATACAAGTGCGAGCATCGAAAATCGACTGACTAAGTAGCAAACCAATCCAAAAAGGGGACAAAGCAAAGCTACTTTAAGGCCTCCTGCTAATATCGGCGGTGAGACATTGCCGACTGCTTCTATAGCATCAAAAGCTCCGATCAAGCCGATGATGGAACCCAAAATTCCCCAAGCCAAGGCCAATGAGCCCAGATATCCGATCAGTTCAGCAGTTTGGCGAGCATCTCTCTTTCCGATCATGGCGATAAAGAAAAGAATGACTGATAGGAGGAGAATCAGAAGGATTGGGATCATAAATACGGGACCACCATCATTGATTATTCGTAAGATCATACTGCTTGATTTTGGAATTGAAATAGAACTTCAATATAGGCTGATATATTCATCAGGATAAGGATTTTGGGAGCTATTCTAAGATTTTTTATGAATGACGAATCAAAGAATGCGATTTGCTACAAAGTACAGAAAGAGGATTTTCTATTGATAGCTGAAAATACCAAAAATTTATTGGTCGGGATGGAAGGTCAAGCCACAAATAGGTGATTGAAGCAAGTTCTAAACTGGCTAGTGGACTGCTCTCCTTGGTCGTGGAGATTTTTGTACTCACTAAAGACAAATGAGGATCAGCTTTAGATGGCTCAATTGCAGCTGAGACGCATTCGAAAATGGGGTGCAGGCGCCAAAATTCGTTGATAGTCTGGGCGCTCTATGCTTTTTAAAAGGAGAGAAATGTGGCTATTTTAAGGAAAAAATAGCCAAAGCCTTCAGAAGAAGTTTCGAGTAAGTAACTGATTTCGGTCTATTATCGTACTCTACAGATTGGTTTATTGCAACTAATCCCGAAAGCTTTAGCACATTTAAGCTGTTAGGCTTGAGGCAAATATATATTAAGTTTTTTATATATGAAACCTTTTTTTCACATATAGTCGTATTGATACAGCTGAAAGTCATTGATCTTATTGATCAGCATGTCAGCATATTTCTTATTTGTGGCGTATCCACACCTTTTGAGCCCGATGGACCAATTCACATAATCAGTCTTGTCGTACTGAAATAACTCGCCATACCAGCTGGTATTCATCAGAAAATTAGAATGATCGATGTAAGAGTCCAGAGCAGAGCCATAAGCTCTGAAGCAGCTGTCGATGAGCTTCCCTTGCTTATTATAGTCATCATCCTTGTGGTAGAAGGTCTCGCCTCTCCAGTAGGATTTACACTTGATGCCAAAGTGATTGTTAGCGGTCGTCGCTAGTCGGCTGGTGCCATAGCGAGATTCCACTAGCGCTTGGGCTAAAGTCACACTTGCTGGGATACCACTGCGATGCATCTCCAGGATGGCATATTCCTTATACATATCAATGTAGGCTTCTGAAGCTGCTCTGGTATTCTCTTCCGCAAAAGAACAAAAACCGACATAAAGGGATAACAACAAAAAAGTTCTGTATACTCGTCTCATCAATAGATCATTCTCAAGGTTAATGGCTAAAACTATGCCAGTCAAAATGGAAATACTAAATAAAGCAAATATTAACTTATCCAAAGACAAGACCTTCAAAAAAATCTTAGATCTGACCACACTTGACATCCAGGTGAATACCTACACTGCATTCGAGTCTTTAGTTAAGTCAATCGTGTCGCAGCAGCTCTCTGTCAAATCCGCAGCCAGCATTTATGCCAGATTCAAAGACTTGCTCGAAGATGAGATCACGGAGGATAAGATAGCAGCCACAGATCACGAGGCACTAAGAGCCTGTGGCCTCTCTAATCAAAAAGCCAGCTACATCAGAAATACAGCCACCTTCTTCCAAGAGCATCAACTGGATGACCTCAAGCTGCACACACTGACTGACGATGAAATTATCCAAATGCTTACACAGATCAAAGGAGTCGGTGTATGGACGGTCCAGATGCTGCTTATCTTTCACTTTTTGCGGGAGGATGTTTTTCCTATAGGTGACTTGGAAATCAGAAAGCAGATGATCGCACACTATAAAGTCAAAAAGGAAGGTAAAGATCTCTATCCTGCCCTGGAAAAAATAGCTACTAAATGGAAGCCATACCGAAGCATCGCCAGTCGGTATCTATGGGCCTACGGTCATTTGGATAAGTGAACCGGGTATGTATTTAATGCGACTGTCGCTTGAAATATTCATTTTGAGAACACTGTGTCAAGTCGAATGGAGGAACAAATGCGTGGGGGATAATACTTACTACAAAAAATAATATTTGAATTAATCAGGCCCCTGATCTAACAGGGGCCATAGATTAATTAAAAAGGCATAAGCACATTGACCGGGGAGGCCAATATGCTTGCCTCTAAGGTGTAGAAGCGTTAACGGATATGTTATGTTTTACGCATGATTGGGTTTTAGTCGATGACGCATTATTCCATACTTGGAAAATAGAAGCAGCTCAATAAAGAGCTACTTCTAAGAAATCTGTGAGCGTCATTTATTCTTTATGACTGAAACATCAACCAGAGACTATATTTTTTGATCTTCCCCATATGATGGAAAAAAAGAAGCAGTATTTAAGGGTGTAGAAGTGAGCGATTAAGAAGTCGACTCTGAATGAGAAAGGAAGCTGACACACTTATGGCCAGCTTCAACTTTCTGTGGGCGTCATTTTAATCTTAAACCTGCGCTCTCAACGACTTCTTCGAGGGAAATCAACCCTCTAACGCCACACATCAAGACAATCTCGATCACACTGTAGCATCATGAAGTCCAAGTCATTATTGTCACTACTGAGACAACTCAGTAGCTGGTTTTGCTACAGTCTTTATCTATACTCTGAATGATTATTCCAGAGATTTTAATCAATAAAAAAACAGTATTAAGGTATCATAAGGTGTAAACCACAAGGATGTGATTTTGAATACAATACAAAGATAGGGCACAACTATTTCTGATTTCACTACAGTATTACTACAGTCTATATATGTAGAGTATACACATATATTTAAGTAATGCTTAAATTGGAGAATCAACAATATAATAGCATGAATAGAAGACTGTTTATCCTACAATCTGGAAGTGCGGGGCTCAGCTTAGCACCATTAATCTTTAGCTCGTGCTATGGTCAAGCTGAAGCAGCTAACATCGACATACTGCTGGAAGAATTCACTATCCAACAACTTCGTGACGGATATGAGGATGGGTCATACAGCATTAGAGATATTGTCTCCAGCTATCTGGATCGAATCGATCAGATCGATGTGCATGGACCTGCGCTCAATTCGATCATCCAAGTCAATCCGGAAGCACTGGACATAGCTGAAGCACTGGATCAAGAACTTAGTAAAGGAAAGCCAAGAGGGCCGATGCACGGTATCCCAGTGATCCTGAAAGATAACATCGACACCCATGATCAAATGGATACGACAGCGGGCTCGCGCGCCCTTATCGGTTCGCGCCCTTTGCAGGATAGTGCGGTCGCTGCTCAGCTCAAAGCTGCTGGTGCAGTGATCTTAGCAAAGGCAAATCTCAGTGAGTGGGCTAACTTTCGAGGCGAAATGTCATCCAGTGGCTGGAGCGGACACGGAGGTCTGACTAAGAATCCCTATGTCTTGGATCGCAATACTTGTGGCTCCAGCGCAGGTTCTGGCGCAGCAGTAGCGGCTAATCTCACAGTCATTGCCATAGGCACGGAGACGAATGGATCCATTGTCTGTCCCTCTACGACGAATGGTATCGTGGGCATCAAGCCGACTGTGGGTCTGATCAGCCGATCTGGGATCATACCGATATCCTATTCGCAAGACACTGCTGGGCCGATGGCTCGGACAGTCACTGATGCTGCTATCTGTCTTGGCGCTCTCACTGCAAAGGATACCGCTGACTTCAAGACACAGAATCAGACTGCAGTACGCCTGGCTGACTACACAGGTGCTCTGAATGCTGAAGGACTGCAGGGTAAGCGGCTCGGCTATGACACATCGACCAGAGGTAATCATAATGGTGTGGACAGACTGATGGACCAAGCCTTGGCTGATCTCAGAAAACAAGGGGCTGAGATCATAGAGCTGGAGCGTGTGATGGATGGCGGCGTCGGTAGACATTCCTTCAATGTGATGCTGTATGAATACAAGCAAGGTCTGAATGACTACTTCGCATCCTTGGGCAGTGCTGCAAAAATAAAATCGCTGGAAGAACTCATCGAATTCAATAAGCAAGATGCTGTGGAGCTCGAATATTTCCAACAAGAATATTTAGAGATGGCGCTGGAGAAAGGAGGGCTGGATGATCCTGAATACTTGGAAGATCTGGCCAAGATGCATCAGGGTAGTCGAGAAGAAGGCATTGATAAAGTCATGGCAGCACATCAGCTGGATGCTATCATCGCCCCGACTGGAGGTCCCGCATGGAAGACGGATCTGATCAATGGAGATAATTTCTCTCTGGGCAGCTCATCACCAGCTGCCATCGCTGGCTATCCGAATATCACAGTACCGATGGGCTACATCAAAGAGCTGCCTGTGGGCATCTCTATCTATGGAGCTGCATGGACAGAGTCCAAGCTGATCGAGATAGCCTACGCTTATGAGCAAGCTACGCTACATCGCAAGCCACCAAAATACTTGAAGGGCTAGAGGTGCTACGGATTTGTAGCTACTCCAGTGCAAAATGATGGAGCATACGAGACTGATCAGTTGGTTAGATTAGAGTTTGGCTATCAAATTATTGCATTACTCACCTTTGGGAACTGGGCTAATAGTAAGAATATTCCTTTACCATTTTTGGATAATCAAACGTAAATATGGAAATCTAAAAATTTGCCCGTTAATATTTTGCGGCTTCATCCTACGGTTTTGGTTGGGGATAACAATACCATAATATTCTGATTGGTACATGACGACCTTATGAAATACATTTGTGCTCATATCTTCATAACTCTAAAAATGACAGCTATGTCCATTCTTAAAAAGTACAATAAATCCAAGAAAAGCTACCAAGTGAAATTCGCTATCGCTAAGCAAGCGAATCCTGAAGGTCAGGAAGTAAAAGTCTTAGGTGACTTCAATGCTTGGAATCCAGCAGAAGCACCAGTGCTGAAAGCTTCTAATGGCCAATACCAAGCCAGCATAGAGCTTCCTGCTGGTCAGAAATATGAATTCAGGTACCTGATGGGTCAGTACAGCTGGATGAATGATGACAAAGCCGATGGCTATACACCATCACCTTATGCCCACACTGATAACTGTGTCTTGGACCTGACTCAGGTGCCTATGGCAAAGTCTGTGAGTAAAAAGCCAGCTGCTAAAAAGAAAGCGAACAAAGCCGCGGCTGCCTCAGCTGATTTTAAGAAGATAGAAGGGGTAGGGCCTAAGATAGCAGGTCTATTGATGTCTGCTGGCTACAGCAGCTACGAGCTCTTAGCCAAAGCTAAAAAGAAGGACCTCCAGAGTATATTGGCAGATGCTGGCAGCCGCTATAAGATGCATGACCCAAGTAGCTGGGCTAAACAAGCGAAGCTATTAGCTAATAATAAACTGGATCAGCTGAAAAAACTACAAGCGCAGCTGAAGGATGGTAAGTAGGCGCACTCTGCCCAGCTAGATGTTTATGTAGCTGCTAATTTGTGATGGTAAAATTGATTGTCAAGTATTCGAAGTCTGTGTTAGGACTTGCTCCATTTGAGCCAGTGACCTGTAATAATGTGACTTTATCAGAACCAGTATAATTATTGGCAGGGGTATATCTGTACTCATGTGCCCAATTAGTGCTGGCGTCCATCACGATCGTACTTTGATTGAAATGGTCTGCTTGTAAAAATACACTGACGCCTTCTTCATCACCCACCGAAACATTAAGGACATAGGTCTCAGTATTTGCTATGGTGACGTCGAGATTGGTGAAGCTAGCAGCTTTCGTTTGGAGCTGTCCAGATCCGTCGATGATGAGCGTCCAATATGACCCATTTCCTGATTTCATAATGAGATGGCCAGGTGTATCTTCTATGAGTACAGGCCCTTCGATGACGGCTCCAAAATCTGGCTGAGCGGATAGGCTGAAGCAAAGACTAATGAGTAAAAAGGTGCAAATGATTTTCATCTTGCTTGAGTTTTTGATAAGTGTTACTAATATAATTTACATAGGTCCTTGGATGCAGTCACTATGCAGGTCTCACATCTTAATTTACCAGTAACTTAGGTATAATATGATAGTGATTCCGAAGGACTGAATTCAATTCTGGGTATCCGCTTCTATCTCCTATTTCTTACTGAAAAGCTCTTTTTGAGGGCTGACAGCAAAGGTTTTTCGGTGATGTTCGCATCTTCCATGATGCAAGACAGCTTGTCGATGTTGGAGCGTTGGGTATCCTTTGTTCTTTTCCCAAAAAAACTGTGGAAACTTCCGACTGAGCTTCTTCATGTATTCATCTCGATGCGTCTTAGCGAGTACAGAGGCTGCAGCTATGGACATGTACTTTGCGTCCCCCTTGATGATGCAGGTGTGCGGTATACCAGGGTATGCTGTGAATCGATTACCGTCTATGATCAGATGTTCTGGCTTGGTGCTGAGTTTTTTCACTGCTAAGTGCATGGCTCTGAAAGAAGCATTTAGAATATTTATCTTATCTATCATTCTGGGATTCACCTGCTGTACCGACCAAGATATTGCTTCGGCCTCTATGATTGGTCTCAGTGCCTCACGGTTTGCTTCTGTAAGTTGCTTAGAGTCATTTAGGAGAGGATGGTAGAATGATTTGGGCAGGATCACAGCAGAAGCAAATACGGGACCGGCTAAGCAGCCTCGCCCAGCCTCATCACAGCCAGCCTCGATCTTTGTTTTGTAGAAATGTGGCGCCAGTGGTTGTTTGATCTGCTTCATCTGTTTCATCTTACGACTGCAGTATTAATATCAATGATGGCATCAGCTTCGGCATTGACCAAGTCCATCAGCTCAGCCTGAGTCGAGACGAAGTGGATCATATCCAGGTGTGAAGCTGTCATAAATCGCTCATCCACGGCTCTGGATATCATCTGGTGCATGGCATCGTAGTAACCATCCTGATTGTAGAAGATGATGCTGGCGTGAGTTTGGCCGAGCCGCTTCAAGGTGATGACTTCTATGATCTCTTCTAGTGTCCCTGTACCTCCTGGTAGTGCGATAAAGACATCTGTCCCTTCGATCATCCGCTCCTTGCGAGCAGCCATAGTGTCTACGTAGATCATCTCAGTGACGTCAGGATGATTCCATTCTACGGTTTTCATAAAGTGAGGCATCACTCCGATGATGCGGCCTTTATTTTCGATGACGGTATCTGCTACGGCACCCATGAGTCCTGAGGCACCTCCTCCATAGATGATATGATGGTCTGAGGCTATGATCTGAGCTGTGATCTCACGGCTGTGCTGAAAATACTTGGCAGCTACTTGTTGGCTTGATGCACAATAGATACAGACCTGTTTGGACATAAGAGTAATGTATTATGGTAAATGTCAAATATAAGCCTTTAGTGTCATATGATTGGATTGTATATGCTTAGGTGT
>CALFUK010000179.1 GCA_937929945.1 uncultured Saprospiraceae bacterium | reverse complement strand
AAAATCTGATTCTTGCTGGCGCCTAAGGTCCTGAGCAGTACACTCTCTTTGACACGCTGAAACTTACTCAGCATCAGCGAACTGATTAATACAATCAAACCCGTCAAAATGCTGAATGCCGCCATAAATTTAATTACATAGGAGACCTTACTCAAAATATCATTGAGGGTAGAGAGGATCATGCTAAGATCGACCACAGAGACATTGGGAAGTGCTTTCACTACGGTACTTCGATAAGATGCTGTGACTGTAGGGTCAGGAGACTTCGTGACTACCACATTGAACTGGGGTGCATTCTCCAGTACACCATTGGGGAAGAGTATAAAAAAGCGAGTCCGCATGGACCTGAACTCAATGTCTCTGAAACTGCTTACATAGGTCTTGATCAGCGTGCCCTGTACATTCCAAACTAACTCATCATTCAGGTCGACATCCAGAGACTCTGCGTAGCCTTGGTCAAGAGAAATAAAGACGGAGTCACCTGGACTGACCTCACCGACAAAGGTGCCTGCTACCAATTCTTCATCAGATTCTAAATAATCCCTGTACGTCACCCGAGCCTCTCTATTGATGGCCCATCGACTGGACTTTCTGGTCGTATCCGCCAGCCACTCATTTCTCGTCTTGCCTTTCCAGGCAGCCAAACGCATGGTCACGATAGGCACATTTTGGATGATTGGCAGGTCGTACTGAGCGCTGATTTTTTCTATTTCTTCTGTTTGATGACGCTCTATACCATACAAGATCATATTTGGCTGATTACCTGAATCCATCGAACTGACATTGCTTAAGAGAAGGCCTTGAATAATAAAGAGAGTCGTCAGGATAGCACTGCCCAAACCGATGGAGATGAGGAGTGTAAGGGTCTGATTATTAGGGCGATATAAATTAGACAAACCCTGTCTGAAGACAAAATTCCACTGTCTCGGTATAAAGTGCTTTGACGCCCAAATCACAAGCTTTGAGATGATAAAGAGTATCCCATAAGCTAAGAGCAATCCAACTCCAAATATTGCCGCAGTCTTGATGTCCTTCGTCAGCTGATACAGGAATAGGATGACACTTATCACAATGGTAACATAGATGCCAATCTGAAGCGGATCTCGAGCACCAGCATCTTCTTCGAATGAAGATCTCAAGGTCCTCAGAGGGCTGATCTTCCTGATGCCGACTAATGGAGCTATCGAGAATAACAGGGTGATAATAGAACCGACGACCACACCCTCAATGACAGCGCGCCACGAAATGGCCATGTCTACTTGATAGGGTAGGAAGTCTTGAAGCAGGATAGGAAGACTTTTCTGAATGACAGCTCCCAGTATAGCGCCGATGATAACACTGATGATACCAAGAGCTGTGATTTGTAAGAGAAAAATGATAAATGCATCATTCCCCTTCATACCTAAACATCTGAAAATAGCTATGGATGGTATCTTCTTCTTGATGTATATGAGTACACTACTGGCTACGCCGATACACCCGAGTAGGAGCGATACCAGCGCGATCAAATTCAAAAAATTATTGAGCGATGAGAATGCTTCGTCTAAATTTTCTTTTTGATCTTCAATGGTTTGGATTCTGAGGCTTTCATCTCTGAAAGTCTTGTTATGCTTCTTTTTCCAGCCATCTGGGTCTTCTCCTGCATTGAGTTTATAGTAGTACCCGTAATCCACGAGACTTCCAGGCTGCACCAAGTCGGTGTCTTCCAAATAGCGCTTTGAAATGTATATGGTCGGTGCAAAGCTGGATGAAATACCAATACTTCCAAAAGCACTTTTCAATTCTCCAGAAATCAAAAAGACCTCAGTGCCTAACTTGATGCTATCTCCAATGACAAGACTATGCTCAGACATCAGGCTGTAATCCACCAGCGCCTCTTTAGCTACCTGAAATGACTGATACGCTGAGGCTGGTTCTGTCTTAAGTACACCGTAAAAGGGGAATTGGCCCTCTAAAGCCTTGATGCGCACAAAGTGGGAGGCATCAGTCTTAGGTATATATGACATCGAGAAGAGTTCAGTCTCTGTAGCTGCAGCCTCAATATCGAGAGAATCTATAATGGCTTGCTGTACATCTGATAGCTGCCTATTTCCGGTGATCGCTAAGTCAGCACCAAGTAAGGTAGCAGCTTGATTATCTATGTCTTTGACTAAGTTATAGTTAAAAGAGTTGATGGCGACCAAGGCAGAGATACCTAAGATGATAGAGGACATGAACATGAATAGCTTGCCTCTATCCTTGCGGCTATCCCTGATAGCGGTCTTCAGTAGGAAGGAGAATTGGGTCATAAGCTGACAGCATCTGCTGCTTTGGTATCTGAGATGATGTGGCCGCTTTTCAGCCTAATAATTCTATCCGTTTTGTGTGCTAGATCGAGATCATGAGTGACAATGACCAGCGTGGTCCCTTTTTCCTGATTCATTTCAAAAAGCAGAGATTCTATGGTTGCGCCTGTGTCTCCATCCAAATTGCCAGTAGGCTCATCGGCAAAAAGGATGGCTGGATTATTAGAAAAAGCCCTGGCTATAGACACGCGCTGCTGCTCTCCACCAGATAGTTGACTGGGAAAGTGACTGAATCTACCTGTGAGTCCGACGCGATCAAGTAGCGCTTCACTGATGCTCTTGGCCTCTTTGTGGCCTTGTAGCTCTAATGGGATCATCACATTCTCTAAAGCAGTCAGGGTGGGGAGCAGCTGAAAATTTTGGAAGATAAAGCCGACCATCTTATTTCTCAGAGCAGCACGCTGATCCTCTGATAACTGGCTCATCTTATGAGAATCAAGCATGACCTCTCCCGAAGTAGCCGAATCTAATCCAGCACAAAGACCCAACAAAGTTGTTTTCCCACTTCCTGATGGTCCCACGATGGAGACACTCTCGCCACTATAAATAGTGAAGCTGGCACCACTCAGGACCGTCAGTTCTCGCTCTCCGCTTTGATAAGTTTTATTTAGATTAATTACTTGTAGTATTTCTCGCATAAATCGTGTTGATTTGCACTAATATCTTAATCATTATGTAACGCTACAGCAGACTATTATATGCACCTGTTCAATTATTATTTCTTGTCTATTCTGACCATAATCCTCATGCTAAGCTGCCAATCTAAACAGACTGAGGTCAAAGAAGTTGTCACTACCGCATCCGAAGCGATTCAGAAAGATATGGACGATGAACTAACGGAAAGGAAGACCATTCTGTGCTTTGGAAATAGCCTGACTGCTGGATATGGACTGGACGATGAATCTACCGCATGGCCTAGCTTACTGCAAGCCAGGTTGGACTCATTGGGACTGGACTACACCGTCGTCAATGCTGGTCTCAGTGGAGAGACGACCTCAGGCGGGCTGAACCGCATCGATTGGGTATTATCTCAAGATGTTGACGTCTTCTTCTTAGAACTGGGAGCTAATGACATGCTAAGAGGACTCGATGTCAAAGCGACCAAAGAGAATCTCAGTCAGCTATTGGATAAGGTAAAAGAAAAGCACGCTGATATACCTATCATCATAGCTGGCATGATCTCGCCGGCTAATATGGGCCCGGACTATGAAAAGACATTCAATCAGATTTTTCCAGAATTGGCGGAACAGTATGATGCGGAGCTAATCCCCTTTTTTTTAGATGGGGTCGCTGGAGAAGCTGCTTTAAACTTAGCAGATGGCAAGCATCCGAATGCTGAAGGACAGAAGATTGTGCTGGAGACGGTGTGGCAGACAATAGAGTCAGTCTTAGAGTCAAAATGAGTTGGATATGCGAAACACATGGTACTTTCACAAAGAAGAATGACACCAAATTTCAAATTGAGAAATCTAAATACGTGGTACTATTTGCCATGTTTACCATATGTAATGCTGATGGACTTCTTAATAAGTGCGCTTTGCCGCTCGAATGGCTGAGAGGAGCATCTTGGAATTTGCATATTTTCTATAGATTTGAATAATCTAACGCAAGAGCAACTTTCAAGATCAATATTAAAAAATAAAAAAGTAGAAAACATGGAATATCGGAAACTGGGACATACGGATTTAGATGTGAGTGTGATATGTCTGGGTACCATGACGTGGGGAAACCAAAATGACCAAGATGAGGCGCACGAACAGATGGACTATGCTTTGGATCACGGCGTCAATTTTTGGGATACCGCAGAGCTATACGCTGTACCAGCCTCGCCAGAGACCTCACTGAAGACAGAGCGAATCATGGGGGAGTGGTTCGCCAAGAATCCATCAAAACGGGATCAAGTCATACTCGCGACGAAGATCGCTGGACCTGGACCCTATACCGAGCACATCAGAAAAGCCTCTGACTATCCTCAAGAGAACATCGTAAAAGCAATAGATGGTAGCCTAAGCAGGCTAAAGACGGACTACATCGACCTGTATCAGCTGCATTGGCCAGCACGCTCGACAAATTTCTTTGGCAATAGAGGGTATCGACATAAAGAAGGATGGGAGGATAATTTTTTAGAGAGGATAGAGACCCTGAACGAACAGATAAAAAAAGGAAAAATCAGGCATTGGGGTATATCTAATGAAACACCATGGGGCGTGCAGCATTACCTGAAGTTAGCTGAAAAGCATGACCTAGCTAAACTGGTCTCCATCCAAAACCCATATAATCTTCTGAATCGACTCTATGAAGTAGGGATGGCTGAGATATCTGTCCGAGAGAATGTGGGGCTCTTAGCTTATTCTCCTATGGCATTTGGCCTTCTCAGTGGCAAATATCACAAGGGTATAGATAAACCAACAGATAGAATCAACAAGTACCCAGGCATGGCTCGATACAAATCTGAAAATTGTCATTCAGCTACTCAAAAGTATTTAGATATAGCAGAGAAGCACGGTATGAGCTTAGCTCAGATGTCATTAGCATTTGTGAATCAGCAACGCTTTTTAACGAGTAACATCATAGGGGCTACCACTATGGATCAGCTTAAAGAGAATATTGACAGCATCAATCTAAAACTGGACAAAGACCTTCTCAAAGAGATCAATGGAGTACATGAGTTGATTCCTAATCCGGCACCATAGG
>CALFUK010000178.1 GCA_937929945.1 uncultured Saprospiraceae bacterium | reverse complement strand
GACATACCTGTCTTGAGTCCTCAGGTATTCTGGATGCAGACGAGCACCACATCAGAAGCAGGCCCGGTAGCTATCAGCTATACACAGCCTGATGATGCTGGTAGTTATTCTATGACCATCGTCGCGAAGAATGCGGAAGGTGACTCCTTCAAAAAACAGATCTTTTACACAGTGGACTAAGGTCTAGTGCCTCGTGTAGATATTTTATAGGCGGAGCTGTATCACGCTTTGTTATGATCGCTAAAGGGTGAAGCCTTATATGATGTATGAATGCGAGCATCAATGCTGTTAGGCTATCTCTATACCCCTACGGTAATGGAATAGATCCACATCAAGGCCTGCGCACACTCATGTATTTTGGGAGTTAGAAGGCTTATATCTCACAGGAGAATACAGACTGGTCGCAAAAGAGACTGGACACATCAGACGCTATCCCTGTAGGGACCTGCTATGTCAGTATTACGAATAAGAAGAAGGAAAAAGCCAGGCTCTCTAATATCTTAAAGATATAAACGCAGGATACAAGAAGCTGAACAACTCACTCAATAAGCGCATAGTTTCTTTGCCATGCTGTTAACTCTAACGATTTCCACATAGGATTAGGCATTCTCCGAATCATCCCAGGGGTCATAGGATCCAAAGTTCCACAAATGTCCCTCTGGGTCGAAGCAGCTGTAAGACTGTCCGCCGTGCTCTTCTTTTCTAAGTTCTAGGGCGATGACTGCACCTGCTTTCTTAGCATTTAGGTAGTGAGACTCCATCTTTGCATCATCTACAATAATGTAAGGACTCTGTGTGACGATGTTATCTAAGTCTCTTGGTACGGCTACAAGCTTACCATATTCAGAATCACCCTCAGAGCTTAGCATGAGCATCCCATCTCCGTATGTCAGTTGTGCATGAGCAATAGATCCATCATCGTGAGGCATGACTAACTTTTTATGAAAGCCAAATGCATGACACAGCCAGTCAGTTGCTGCTGCGGCATTTTTATAACGTAGCGTAGGGATAATGGTAGATTTAGGCATGTTGTGTGCAGTTTATTGGAAGTTATATCAATTAGATTCTAAGTGAAAATAACACAATTAGGTAAAACATTCACGATAAATGAGACCTCATTCAGATCTTAACATAATTTCGAGAGGAAACGGCTTTTTTCTCTGAAATATAGGCCTTAACTGTATCAAAGCCAGCAGGTTTATATATCGAAATATCCTATTATATCAGGCGGTTTTTGGCTATCTTTGCGGATTAATTAGAGATAGCTCAGTATGGCAGAAAAAGAAAGAATTATACCTATCAATATTGAAGACGAGATGAAGTCATCTTACATCGATTATTCGATGTCAGTGATCGTATCGCGGGCCTTACCTGATGTCAGAGATGGACTCAAGCCAGTGCACAGACGGATTCTTCATGGTATGAATGAGTTAGGCCTCACTGCTGGTAAGGCTCATAAGAAATCAGCCAGAGTCGTCGGAGAAGTCCTGGGTAAATATCACCCTCACGGTGATAACTCAGTATACGATGCTATGGTCAGACTGGCACAAGAGTGGTCTCTCAGATACCCACTCATCAATGGACAGGGTAACTTCGGGCACATCGATGGAGATGGTCCAGCGGCCATGAGATATACGGAAGCGAGGCTCGAGAAGATGTCAGACGATATCTTAGGCGACATCAAGAAAGATACGGTAGACTTCCAAAATAATTTTGATGATTCTCTCACGGAGCCATCAGTGCTGCCTACTAAAATACCTAATCTATTAGTCAACGGTGCTTCGGGGATCGCTGTCGGGATGGCTACTAACATGCTCCCTCATAATCTTGGCGAAGTAGTGGATGGCATCACAGCCACCATTAATAATCCTGATATCACGATCGATGAATTAATGGAGCATGTGTTAGCCCCAGATTTTCCTACGGGAGGTATCCTGTACGGTATGGAAGGTGTGAAGGAAGCATTTCACACAGGAAGAGGTAGGGTCATACTTCGTGGTAAGGCTGAGATAGAAACGACTAATTCTGGTAAGACGCAGATCATCATCACAGAAATACCATACCAAGTCAATACAGCAAATCTGGAACGCAAGATCGCTGATCTCGTGAAGGATGAGAAGGTGAAGGGGATCAGCGCCATCAGAAATGAGTCTGACAGAAGATCAGGGCTGAGGATCGTGATTGACCTTAAAAATGATGCGATACCGAATGTGGTCCTGAGTAAGCTCTACAAGTACTCTCCGCTGCAATCATCCTATGGAGTCAATAATGTGGCCTTAGTCAATGGTCGACCCAAGATTCTTAACTTGAAGCAACTCATAGAAGAGTTCATCAAGTTCAGGATAGAGGTCGTGGTCAGACGGACACAGTTTGAGCTAAAGAAAGCAGAAGAGAGAGCTCACATATTAGAAGGCCTGATCATCGCGGTCGATAACATTGATGAAGTCATCAAAATCATCAGAAGCTCTAAGACTGTCGATGAAGCGCGAGAAAGACTGATCAAGACATTCGATCTATCAGAGATCCAGGCGAAAGCCATCTTGGAGATGAGACTGCAGAAGCTCGTCAGTCTTGAGATAGACAAGCTACGAGCAGAGTATGAAGAGCTGATGAAGCTGATAGACAGCCTGAAGGCGATTTTAGCCAGTGAAGAACTCCAAAAAGACATCGTCAAGGAAGAGCTTCAAGAAGTGAAAGAAGCCTATGGAGATGAGCGCAGGACCCAGATCACTTATTCAGACGGAGAGATCAATATCGAAGACATGATCCCTAATGAAGAGATGGTCATCAGTATCTCCCACTTAGGCTATATAAAGCGGACTAAGTCCGACGAATTCAAAGCGCAGGGTAGAGGAGGCAGAGGCTCTCGAGGCAGTAAGACCAGAGATGCAGACTTTTTAGAGCACGTGTTTGTGGCTAATTCTCATAACTACTTACTGCTCTTCACTGAGCTGGGTCGCTGCTACTGGATACGCGTCTACGAAATACCGGAAGCGACGAAGACGGCTGCAGGAAGAGTGATTCAGAATCTGATACAGCTGCCTAAAGAAGACAAGGTAAAAGGTTATATCATCCTGCAAGATCTGAAGGATGAAGAATTCTTAAAAAATAATTATATCCTCTTCTGTACAAAGAAGGGACTGATCAAGAAGACACTGGTAGAGAGTTTCTCCAGACCACGGACGAACGGGATCAATGCCATCACAATCAACGAAGGTGATCAGCTCATGGAGGTCAAACTCACCACTGGTAATAGCCGCATCCTGATCGCGAATAAGAATGGAAGATGCATACACTTCGACGAATCGAAAGTCAGAGCTATGGGAAGATCAGCAGCAGGTGTCCGCGGTATCAAGCTTGATGATGATCAGGATCAGGTCGTCGGTATGGTGACAGTAGATGCGTCTGATGAAAATAGTACGATTCTTGTTGTATCAGAAAATGGATACGGAAAACGGTCCCAAATAGATGATTATCGACTGACGGGAAGAGGTGGCAAAGGTGTGAAGAGCATGCAAGTGACCGAAAAAACAGGGTCCGTGATCTCGATCAAAGCCGTGAAGGATGAAGACGATCTAATGATCACATCGAAATCAGGAATCGCCATCAGAATGAATCTGGATCAGATCAGGGTGATGGGACGTGCTACCCAGGGTGTGAAAGTGATTACCCTGGATAAGGGCGATGCGATCGCTGATATGGCAGTCTTAGACGGCTCGGATGAAGAAGAATCAGGAGATGAAGAGGAATAGCATTTTTCCTTAACATTTCTGATAGAGCCTTTTAACGTTTATTAAACATATAAAAGGAGATTTCTTCGTCATAATGTATGTTAGAAATAACGTAGCTGTGGCCGATCACAGAATAAAAATAATTAACAAACTAATCTACACGTAATGAAAAAAATCATTTTATCTCTACTCTCTATCTGCTTTTTAGCCGTGTCCATTCAAGCTCAAGATGCTAAGTCAATGGTCAAAGGTGCAGAGAAAGCTATTGGTGAGTTTATTAAAGATCCATCTAATGCTGGTAAGCTTGACGAAGCGAAAGCCATGTTTGACCAAGCACTCAGCTCAGGAGGGACAGCAGATCTTTACAATAAGAAAGGTGCTGCATTTATTAAAATGGCTGATCAGCAAATGACAGCGAGACTTCTCAATCCAGAAGCGCCTTTATTAGATCCATTAGCAGCAGTAGAAGCTTTTGATGCGTATTCTAAGGCACTATCTATGGCTGAGAAGAAAGGTGCCAAAAAGAAAGCGCTCAGCGGTATCAGTGATACGGAGACCCACTTAAATAATGTGGCTATTAACATGTATCAGACTCAAGAATACGCAGGAGCTTTCCAGAATTTTGATGCCAGTATCAAAGCGAAGAATCTGCTTTCAGAGAACGGCTCAAAAAGTAGGCTGGATGATCCTGCACTGATGTCAGATCAAAAACTTTTCGCTGGGATCACGGCTTATTACAGCGAGAATACTGAGGCTGCTCTTCCTTACTATGAGGAGCTATATGCCATGGGAACTGAAGAGCCTGCAATCTATGAGGGCCTGATCGCTATGAAAAAAGAGTCTGATCCCGAAGGCTCGCTAGCTGTGCTTGCAGCAGGAAGAGAAAAATTTCCTGACAATACATCACTCTTATTTGCAGAGATCAATCACTACCTGGCAGCAGGAGAATTAGATGTTCTGATTGAAAAGTTAGAACTTGCTATCGAAAAAGAACCAGATAACTTATCAGTCATCACCACTCTAGGTAATGTGTATGATCAACTACACGTAGCAGCCAATACGGAAAATGATGCAGTGAAGTCAGAGGAATATTTCAACAAGGCGCTTGCGACTTATAAGCAGGTGATTGACAGAGATGATTCTAATTTTGACGCATGGTATAGCTCAGGTGCATTATATTACAATAAGGCAGCGGGTATGGCACCAGTCATCAATGAATTAGGAAATGATTTCTCAGCAGAAGGCACGAAGAAATACAATGAAATGAAAGAGAAGATGGATACAGCATTTGCGCAAGCCCTCCCTTACTTCGAAAAGGCAGAGTCAATTGACGCTAATGATCGTAATACCATCATTGCCTTAAAAGAAATCTTTGCGAGACAAAGTAACTTCGATAAAGTAGAAGTCTATAGCAAAAAGCTAGACAGCATACAAGTCGAGAAGTAGCCATCAGACTGCGACTCACTGAAAGGGACCATATGATTCATATGGTCCCTTTTTAATTTTCACCATTCGATACATGACACATCAGATATTAATTACATTTGTCTAGTACAAATGGGGGCACTTATATTGCCAAATTGTGCATGTAAGGTCAATCTCAAGCGAAGACTAATAACATACATCGATATGCATAAATGTGTGGCGAGTTATATAAATAAGGAATTAGATGAAACATAAATTTGCAGAGCCGAATGGCTTGACTGACGTAGCTCAGTTTCACGATACATTTAATCTGCCAGTGCTGGACACGCCTGCGATACCTGATAAGAAGCGTTGTGAGCTAAGAGTGAACCTGCTGCAAGAAGAACTGGATGAACTAAAGGAAGCCATAGAGAATCAGGACCTGGTGGAGGTGGCTGATGCATTAGCTGATATTCAGTATGTGCTCTCAGGAGCCATCTTAGAATTTGGATTGGGTCAAAAATTTAAAGCACTCTTTGACGAAGTGCAGCGCTCTAACATGAGTAAGACCTGTAAGACCATGGAAGAGGCTCTAGCCACACAGCAGCACTATCAGGATACTAAGGGGACAGCTTCATTCATAGAAGAGAAGAATGGGGAGTATTTAGTCTTTCGCACAGCTGATAAGAAAGTGCTTAAATCGATTGAGTATTCTGCGGCAGATTTGAAGTCGGTACTTGAATAATTTTACTGTTCTCCTACCACAGGCCGCTTCTTACCAGTAATCTTCTCATATACCATCCAGAGGTCCATGTCAGGATCAGGGTCCAGTCCTTTTCCCATACGGATCAGCTGAAACTGATGCCAAGGTGTCTGTAGCATACCACTCATATCTATTTTATCGACACCAGTCAGTAGATCAGGTACTGAGCAGTCTGTCCTTTCTCCTGAGATTAACTCTTTGGCGATGTGAGGATAGATACAGAAAGGCCGTCCCAAGCCGACAAAGTCTAATTCTCCATTTTCTATGGCAGCATTCATGGTTTCAGCAGTGCGGAATCCACCTGTCAGCATAAGAGGGCTCTTGATCTTTTCTCTGACCTTCACGATGAAATCTAAAAAGTATGCTTCTCGCTGCTTGGTGCTTTCTTTTTGCATGGTGCCGACCATAGCTGCGCGCTCGTAGGTGCCGCCAGATACTTCGATGAGGTCCATGCCTTCTTGGTCCAGCATCTGTATGACTTCCATGGACTCTTCTTCTGTGAAGGCACCACGCTGGAAGTCAGCGGAGTTGATCTTGATGCTGAGGGGGAAATCGTCGCCCACCTTAGCACGCATGTTCCGATATATTTCCAGTGCGAATCTGGAGCGATTCTCTAATGAGCCGCCCCATCGATCAGTCCGTAGATTTGTCAGTGGTGATAAGAACTGGCTGACAAGGTAGCCATGAGCTCCATGGATCTGTGCGCCTTTCATGCCAGACTTCTTAGCCACTAGTGCTGCTGTACCATATCTGTCTATGAGCTCTATGATTTCCTCCTCTGAGAGAGGTCTGGGCTGGGCATAGATCTTGCTCGGCATGCCTACATCGGATGCACTCACAGGTGCTTTGTCCAGATAGATCGGTGTCTGCCGGCCGGGATGGTTGATCTGCATCCAGAGCTGCGTGCCCTGGGCTTGAGCAGCTTCAGAGAGCTTTGTATAGTCAGATAGAAATGACTCATCCTCAGCGATCAGCACATTGGGATTCACAAGGTGGTCCTTATCCACCATTACATTCCCAGTGAAGAGGATGCCAGCGCCACCTTCGCCCCATCGACGATAGAGATTGAAGAGAGCTTCTGATGGTCTGCCGTCAGCTTCTGCGATACCTTCGCTCAGGGCCGATTTTGCAAGTCTATTTTTCACTTCTGATCCAGAGGGTAGGGTGAAGCTTTTGGATATAGCAGCTTGATTCATGAGCTTAGGTATTGGTGAATATTGTTGAGGTAATGCTGATAGCTTGGTACTAAAATTCTAACTTAAGGAATAATTGGTGGAACCAGCTCAATGTCAGGCTATGGAAGAGAATAAAATGAATATGGTCAAGAAATTAGCTCAAGAAGCGCAGGAGAGAAAAGCAGAGATAGAAGGTAATCGAAATATACCTACTGATCTCATAGATCGAGTAAAAGCTGAAGGTCTAGTAAAGATGTGGGCGCCTACGAGCTGCGGAGGATTAGAGCTGCAAGTCTCCGATGCGACTCAGATGATCAGAGAAATGGCATATTACAACGCCTCATTAGCATGGGTGGTGGGTGTCACGGGCTGCGCTTCATTATTCGCTGGATATCTGCAGCCTCAGCAGGCAGCCTTATTATTTGAAGATAGACGTGCTATGGTCGGTGGTTTTGCAGGTCCTGCGGGTACTGCTGTGAAAGTAGATGGAGGCCTGAGGGTTTCTGGTCGATGGTCATGGGGATCTGGCATCAGCCACTGCAGCCATGTCGTCGGAGGAGTCATGCTCATGGATGGAGGTACAGCGACTGGCACAGCGATAGCATTCTTCTCTCCAGATCAAATCGAGATGATAGATACCTGGGATGTACTGGGCTTGAAAGGGACCTATAGCATTGATTATCAGGTAGATGGCCTCTTTGTGCCAGACAGCCATTGGTCCCAATTTCCTATGCCAAGCCCTCAAGACGAGGGGCCACTGTACCGCTTTTCATTTTTGGGTGCTCTCTCATTGACCATTGCAGCCGTCGGCTTAGGGCTAGCGCGAAGGGCGGTAGACGAGATGATTTCCCTGGCTTCGACCAAGAGTCCATTTGGTCAGGGTAAGCCTCTGAGCAAGAGACCAGAACATCAAAGCACCATCGGAAAGATTTATGCTGACTATTCATCAGCCACAGCACTATATGACACGACCATAGCCGCAGCAGAAGCGCAGGTCTTGATCGGTGCATGTACATCAGACATGAAGGCTAAGCTGAGACTCGCCGCTGTCCATGCAGCTCATCTGTCACATCGTGTCGTGCAAGAGGCTTATAGACTGGGTGGAGGTTCTTCGATCTGGAAGAGTCATAAGCTGGAGGAGCTATGGAGAGACATGAATGTGGTATCTCAGCATGGCATGGTATCGACGGCTAATTATCGTACCTGTGGCTCTGTATTTTCTGGGAATGATGTACCAGAAGTGCTGCTATGAGTCTGTATCTCTAGTAAAGCTTTTTTGGATTAGTCTTTGTCATCATCTGGCAGATCTTCCAAGATGAGGGCGTCATCAATGATTTCATCGCCATCACCATCTAAGTCTGTGAATCCAGCAGCTCTGACATATGGCTTCTTATCGATAGGGACACGATCATCCAAAATACTGGTCTTACCTTCTGAGAATGCACCGTGATCTCCATCAGCCCACTTTTCTGCTTTAGAGAAGAAGTCATCAGTACCTTCTAATAGTGATCCACTGGCGTCCAAAGTATCATCAGCAAATTCCTTTGGTGGATTCAGTTTTTCATCGGCTGCCATGGCTTCCGCTTTGACTATGGTCTCATCTAATTTTTCTTTAAGGTCAGCTGTCGTTTCTGAGGCTCTCTCTACGATATCGTCCTTGATGTCAGATAGCTTTTCTCCGACGGGATTGCCCACCTTTTCCATGAATGACTCACCTGTATCCAGTACTTTATCGCCTACAGATTCGGTGAAATCTGCCGTCTTTTTCATGGCTTCAGAATCACCAATCTGGTCCATGGTATTTTTTGCTTTGTCAAATAGATCAGATCCCGCTTCTTTCGCTTTGTCCATGATGCTGCCGCCAGCTCCGATGACGGTCTCGCCCAAGTTACTGACAGTCTCTCCTGCCTTGGAGACCAGCTCCGAATCTTTGATGGAGTCTATCGTGCTACCTGCCGTATCCTTTAGGCTGTCAAAGGTATCAGCTCCCTTATCCAGGACGGCATCCCTAAGGCCACTGGTTTTTTCTGAGATGATTTCACCCGTGTTTTTTAGTGCATCGGCGGAGGCATCGGCCAGGTCTTTCCCTTTTTCCATACCGTATTCCATTGCTTTTCCACCTTGTGATTTAGCCACTGCTTTTTTCACAAATAGCAGTTTTTTGATTTCGCTAAAGAACCCCATAATTATAGTAATATGTCAGTTAATAATACATTTGTGAAACTATCACGATCAATTCAAAGTTACGATATTTTATGACTGATATGAGCCAAATACAGAAGGAAATACGCGAGACTATAGAAAGACTAAGTAGTCTGAAAAAGATCAGGCAGCGGTATGATGAGGCGGTCATAGAACTGAAGACGGCGCAAGCCTCACTGGATAAGCTGCATGAAATCATGGTGGATGAGCTGGAAGACCTCAGCGAAATAGAGTCAGGTGGTCTGAAGCCATTCTTCTACAAAGTACTGGGCAGTAAGGAGAAACAAGTAGAAAAGGAACGACAGGAGTACCTGGCGGCTTCGCTAAAATTCAATGAGCACCAGAAGTCAGTAGAGGTACTTCAATATGAAGTGGAGCTGCTCCACAAAAAGCTTGGTGATACGGTGACACTCGAGAAAGACCTCGTCATACTCAAAGCCAAAAGAGAAAATGAGATCCTGAAATCGCACCCCGCACTAGCGCAGCAGCTCTTAGAAGTCGCGACTAACATTGACAAGGTGTACGCCTACATGAAAGAACTCAATGATGTAGATGTGGTGGGCAAGAAGTGTATCCAATCTCTCAATGAAATGATCCATCATCTGAAGCAAGCTAAACAATGGGGTAACTGGGATATGATGAGCAGTAAGAGTAGCACCGCAGGATACAATAAACATTCTGCCATCGATAGAGCTAAGAATATATCCGTCTGGGTCAAGCATGAGCTCATCAATCTTAACAAAGAATTAGCAGACATCGGCCAGAAAAAAAGTCATTTTCAGCTCAATATGGATAACTTTGCCAGCTTTACAGATATCTTTTTTGACAATCTAATCTCGGATTGGGTCATCCAGCAGAAGATAGTGAATGCATCTAATAATACGCTGGGTGTGAGAGATAGAGTGGTGCTGATTGTGAACTCCATCGAGAATGAAGTCAAGAAAGCGAATGATACCATCACAGAGTTAGAGCGTCGGCGTGATGCTATACTGCTCAGTTAGGATCACAGTATTTTGCATAAATCGATATACTGCTTGTGGGCTGAAGAGTTATGATGAACATGAATTGATTTTCTTATTTGCTCCTGGTCTTATTGATGTACTATAGACTCAGAAAAATTTAAATTAGAAAATACAAGGCTCCCAGATGATTGATGATAAGCATCTATTAGCTTAAAGACATATTAAGACAAAATTAGCACAGATGAAATATATTTCCCTAATCCTATTATTTATCGCAGGCCAGACTCTCTTGGGCCAAAAAGCGTCCGTGCCGGACTTAGCGAAAGCTGGAATCTCACCAGAGCGTTTTGCCTTAGTAGAAGAATACATAGAGCAGAATATCGCTGATGGAGTCATCCCTGGTGGAACATTCTATATAGCTCGTAAGGGAGAGGTGATCTTAGACAAAGCCTTTGGCAATAAATCAGAAGCAGAGCCCTTTGTGAGAGGCGATATTTTCAGAATCGCTAGTATGACCAAGGCACTGACGACAGTCGCGATCTTACAGCTCTTTGAGCAGGGCCAGCTGCAGCTGGATGATCCAGTACATAAGTATCTACCCGCATTCAAGAATATGACGGTCATCGATACATTTAATATGGAAGATACGAGCTACACCGTCCGTCCAGCGGAGACTGATATCACCATCAGGCATCTCCTCACTCATACCTCTGGGATATATTACGGCCTCTTCGAAGAGCCAAAATACACTAAGGTGTATCAAGACCATGGCATTGACCAGTTAGGCATCTATCATCCTAAACTGACTACGATAGAGATGGCTAATGCGATTGCTAAAGCTCCTCTCAAACATGAGCCTGGGACGCAGTGGACCTATGGTCTGGGTATGGACGTACTCGGTGCAGTCATTGAAAAAATCACAAAGCGGAAATTATCACTCATCTTTTTGACAGAAATTTTTTATCCACTGGGCATGCATGATTCGCACTTCTATCTTCCAGAAGCCAAGTATGATAAATTAGCTCCTTTGTATACCTATGATGCTACAGGAGCATTAGTCATCAGCGATGACCAGATGAGTAACTTTCCCATCTTTTTAAATAAAGGCCACTATGCCGGTGGTGGTGGTGTCTCCTCTACCGCAAGAGATTATGGCCGATTTCTACAGGCTCTACTTAGTGATGGAGAATATAATGGCGAGCGAATACTCAGCAAAAGTACGATAGAGCTGATGCGTACTGAGCAGATAGCTCATCTGAATAAGACAGGCCATGGTATGAGTCCTATACCAGGTATGAGCTTTTGTCTGGGGAGTGCCCTCATTACCCAAGAGGGTGAGAAGCTCGGACCATTTTCAGCTGGCACCTATAACTGGGGAGGCTACTTCAACTCTAAGTGGTGGGTAGATCCTCAGGAAGACATGCTCTTTGTTGGCATGACAAATGTACTGCCTTTTCCTCATGCTGACTTTTGGGATAAGCTATACGTTATTCTCTACGCCTCAGTGGAATAGTATATGACATGCCCAGTCGCACTTGATGTAGCTTGATAGGCTGGTCAGCATTCATGTATAAGTCCTTGGTAAAGTATCTGTGTGATAAGCTGAGATGGTAAGAGCTCGCCAGATGATATGATAATCCAGCCTCTATTGATGGTATCCATTGTGGCTGAAATACTAATGGAAGGTCCTCAATTTCATCTATAGTAGTTGCTGAAAAGACGTCTAAATTACTCAGCTTACTTTCGTCAAAGTGACCTTGGAATAGGTGCTCAACTCCAATACCGATGGTCCCAGACAATGTATTAGAGAATGCATATCTCGTCTGGATAGATGGTCTGAAATACGAGAGCCTTGCTAAGCTGATCCTACGAAATTCAGTGATCTCTTCTGGGGTAAAGCTATTTCTGAAAGTTTCTTCACCAGGATCTACACTGGCACCTCCCGCCATATCTTCTGCTACATCTTCAGGTGACCCAGCAGGGCCGGCTGGAGCTCCAGCATTGTCAGTAGTCATATCAGAAGGGAATTGTGAGTCAGTAGGATTTAGGATAGATGGCCTTTCTACTTGAGGGGTTATTTGGTAGCGCCCATATTCTATCACTGTGGCGATGGACCATCGCTGCGACAGCTGAAGTGATATGGCTCCATTTATGCCATATCCTAATGTTTTTTGTTGATGCAGGTAGGATAGCATAG
The DNA here is from genome assembly GCA_937929945.1 of uncultured Saprospiraceae bacterium. Classification (GTDB taxonomy): domain Bacteria; phylum Bacteroidota; class Bacteroidia; order Chitinophagales; family Saprospiraceae; genus CALFUK01. Next base: position 20,426 of record CALFUK010000178.1, on the reverse strand, counting down.
CACCCAGAGATAATGCTGTATAGGGCTTAAAGGTCTCTACCGTTGGTGCAACCTTTGATGCGGTCTTTATGGTCATCTCTAAGGGATCTGCCTTGGGCATACTAAGGAATGACTTCGTCAGTGGAGCGATTTTGTCGATGAGAATTGATTTGACCTGATTGGCTTCAGTAGGGGATGACTCTTGAATATTTGATTCTACAAAATCCGTTTTTTGGTCCAAGGCCTCTTGTAATAGCGTTCTATCAGTAGCTGTCGGTCCGGATATTTCGGCTTGTGGATTGATACTGCTTGGAACATTTTCCGGTATGTCTGTTTGACTAAGTCTTGTTGCAATATTGCTCTTATCATCATCTGTTGTGGATGGTACTTGATCCTTGGTTTTTAATGGTGCAGGAGTGTTGTTTTGTGTTTTACTAATGATGGGAGCAGTTTGTGTAGCTCTGACTTTAATTTCGTTCGTCGCCGCGTTACTGCTGGCTTGCTGGTCGGGGTGCCCAGTTAGATCATTGACATATATCGATTTACTTTGTAATGACTCCTTGTTGGGACTATCATCTGACTGATGAGTAGTACTAGCTTCGCTGGCAGCAGAAGTAGACGCTTGATTGTTATTGATTCTATCTTGTGTGGTCTCTTTTGTAATTATCGTGGATTGGCTTGTCGTAAGATCTGAGCTCAGGGATTGATCGTTTTTATTTTGATTTAGGTTATCGTTTTGAGTTGCTGATTTATTAATTGGTGATGTAGCATCGTTTACTTCAGTGATAAGAGCTGATTCATCTTTAGATAGTTGACCAGTATTCCATAGGGAGGTATTACCGAATAAGACTGCAGCAGCCGTGATCAGTAATAAGCCGAATCCCATAAGCCACCACAGGAAGAAGCGCTTTTTATCTTTTTTGACAGGCATCTCAATATCCAGCGTGGCATGCATGGCATCCCATCCTTGATCAATCAGCCTGATATTTTTATTGTGCATATCTGTCATGCTGTGTGTCTTGTTGTGTGATTTTCTTCTGCAGTATTTTCCTTGCTTCGCTCAGGTACCATTTACTTGTATTTTCGCTGATGTCCAGCTGCTGGCCTATCTCTCTATGTATGTAGCCCTCTATGGCGTACAGGTGGAATACCCTCATGTGTTTCTCTGGTAGCTGCTGCACGAGAGTCATGAGATCATCATAGTACATCTGGGTATTGGGCTTTTCTATCTGATCATGATTTTCTTCGAAGAGCATGAATCTGATGTCTGACTTCTTCGTTCTGAAGTAGTCGCTTAGACTATGGAAGATCAGTCGCCGCACCCAGCCTTCGAATGAGCCTTTATGCTGAAACGTATCTATCTTTTTGAAGACTCTGAGAAATCCATTATTTAGAATATCAATGAGTTGATCGTTATCCGTCGTATATTTTCTGACCATTCGCTCCATGATAGGGAAGAAGTGTCGATACAGCCGCTCTTGGCTGTGTCGATCATTCTGACAGCAGCCACTGATGACTGCTGTCATTTCTGTTTTCTTGATATGAATTTTACTATTGGACAAATAAATTTTTAATTAGAGCGAGACCGCCACCGACCAGTGCGTCTCACTGCTATTTTACTCTTCTTTGTAATCGTCTCTCAGATCATTCAGCTGTGTCACTAAGTCACTGATGCTGCTGATGTCATCACCTGCACCATACTGGATGCGATGCTGATAATCATCTGTCTCAATGTTGATGTAGGTATCTAAGCCATCTACACACCGATCGCAGCTATTTAAATTCAAGGTAGCGAACTGATCTAAATCCACTGCACTGATGATGGCATTCATCTGATCTCTACTCGCCGTATCAGTCTTCTCTAAGTCTTGATCTGTGCAGATAGACTTTTGCTCGTAGTACAGATCTAAAGTAGAAAATACAGACAGCGAATCACTGTATCCGCACAGTCCACCAAAACTGCCAAAGTGGATCTCGAAGCTCTGTAATCCTTCATCATTTAAAATGGCCGTCTTGACATCCTTGCTGCAAGCGCATAAGCCTATGATGATACCGACTGCTATTATGATTGACTTTGTCATGATTTAAAATCTTTAGATACTATACATTTTCATATGTTTAAAATTTCAGGGCGAAATGCCTGTTAGCAAATAACTAAGTTCAATCATCCACTTGGGTGTCTTAGTTGTTTACGTCATAGACGTTTCATAAATCAGATCATAACACCAAACCTGAGCGTGAGCCGCTTGTACCTTAGGTTTTGTTCTGATCGAGTACTTCCAATCCAAGGGTCCAGATAAGTGAATGATGCATTCTGAAATTTGTAGCCTAAGTCAATGGTGTATTTCAGCCTATTCTTTCCAAACCTAAGTCCTATGGCGGGATAGACTAAGAGGCCCCCCTCTGCATTGACTAAGCGAGTATTATCATCATCAGTCTTTGCGAAGCTATAGCCGACTGCCAGACTGTATGAGAGACTCGTGTTTTTAGGTATAGCATAGCCCGATATCTCTGCGAATACAGGGATGACCGCCTCGCTGCTGTCATCAATGTATTTGTCATAGCCGACGCCGATGCCCAGGCCTGCAAATCTATTGAGCCTGTACCCAGTTAAAAATGAGAACCCATATCCTGGTATTTCATTAGCGCGGCTGCCGTCATTGCCGACGATACCTTGGCCTCTCCATGTGAAATACGTACCTGACTCGTTAAATGTATATGGTGTCTCGGACATGACAGCGATGAGTGATCTCTGCTGCACCTTTTCTATTTTATCTGCTGGGAATACGTAAGAAGCCTTTCCATTCTGACTCACTAATGTCAGAGCCTCTCCGTATGTCCACTCTGAGATATACCCTTCGATCATCGATCCATCCTTCAGATATACCACCATTAGGTCATCCTTTTGGTTCTGGCTATAGACCAGTAATGCAGAGAGTAATATGGCTGTAGTTAAGACTATTTTTTTCATTCTTCTATTTTTTATCACTACGTGAAGATCAGTTCATGTGAAGTACGAATCATCTAATTCATACTTGGTAGATCTGATATGTATCATGATCTGCTATCTAAGAGTTTGGTCTGGTGACTGAGATGACGCTGATCTCTTCGAGGTCGTCCTTATCACTTGCATCATACTGATAGAGCCCATCTTTACCTATGACTAATAGATGTGATTCGCTAAGTGAGATGACATCGTAGGCATGAAGGTTTTTGATGTGATCTGTTCTTTCATCAGGTATTCGATTGTGATCTGTCTTATCGAATACTTTCAGGCCATATTCTCCCTCACAGATGTAGAGGTGATCGCCTCTGACAGATAGGCCATGCGGATTCTGCATTTGATGGGTGATGACCAGTTCTGGATTTCTCCAGTCTGAGACATCGACGACATCCAGCTGATTAGAGAAAGCCTCACAGATGGCGCCATCTCTGAGCGTGACATAGGCAAAATCACCCTGAACAAATACGGGGTCACAGGCTCTAGCGTGCTCAAATTTGGATAGAAATTCTGGCGCACTTGGCGTCCGATTATCATAGATAAACATCCCATTATTAGCACCGATGAACATCAGATCTTCATAGGGGAATAATGTTTCGATGCCCCATTCTACATAGATTTCATTGACACTACGAGGTTTAGCAGCTTGCTCTACATCGTATACAAAGAGAGTGACATTGTCGATAACATACAAGTGGTCTTTGGTAATGGTGAATCGCGCCAAGGAGCCACCAGTGCCGCTGCTATTTGCCCCCTCTGCTCCAGCTGGACCTGCCGCATCAAATGCTACGTCCACGAAGACGTCACCACCTCGATTAAATTGCCCTTGATCAAAGTTTGGGTCAGAGCAATCTATTTCAATGGTATTTTGAGTCTGCACAAAGTCATAGATGACACCCTGATTTCGATCGAGGCTGTATTTGCTTTGGAAGACATCTTCTATTCTGCATGAGAGTTTAGCATTTTTTAAGTCATTGATGTCAATGCTCAGTAGGTCGATGTAGTTATCGGCATACAAGAAGTTATCCTTGACTGCGATATCCACATTGCCAGGAATTCTTAAGAAGGCTTCATTTACTGGATTTTTTGGATCTTGATTGTTGATGATATGGACACCTTCTTTGATCTCATTGACCAGGATGTAGTCATTGTAGAAGTACATCTTACCTGGATTTTCTAAGTCTCTGGCACTTTCTGTCACTGGATCTTGTCTTATCTCTTTTAGATTGATTATTTCAGTATCGTACTGGATGAAGGTCCTTGTCTCATTACAGTCATCCTCCAGACATGAGGTGAATAATGTACAGCTTAGTAGGATGTACATCAGAAAGGAAGTGGTAGTGTATTTCATATGTTTAAATTTTGGAACTGAATGCCTGCCAGCAAATAACTAAGTTTAATCATCCACTTGGGAGTCTTAATTATTTACCTCATAGACGTTTCATCATTTTAAATTTTAGAGCTGAAAGCCTTTCAGCAAATAACTAAGTTTAATCATCCACTTGGGTGTCTTAATTATTTACATCATAGACGTTTCATCATTTTAAATTTGTAACTCTTTGTTTAGCATCGAATCGAAAACCGCAATCATTATTGCGTGGATCCCTCATTAGCTTGGTAGATATGTCTGATCAGAAAATCAATTCTACACTGGGGTAGACGGCTCATAGATTCGTTTTCGTTGGTAGAACTACGATTTTTTATAAAAATTTCCAAGTCATATACATTTCGTCCTAAGAAATGTCGTTAAAAAACAGATGCGACAACTCATTACATGTCTTTTCCTGGCTATCAGTCATGTGGCATTTGGTCAAGCTCCTTTTGATTCTTTAGTGCTCATCTCTGAGACTGAGATCTATTTTGACTCTAATGAAGCCATCATCGAGGAGGCCGAATCTGCTAAGATAGCGATCATGCTGAAGCAGGCGGAAGCGTTTGACTCGGTAGCATTTGCCATCTTAGCGCACACTGATGATGTAGGTGCAGATGACTTCAATGTCAAGTTATCACAGCGCAGGGCCGATGCCGTACAGACTTACTTGATCAAGCAGCAAATACAAGAGACTGCTATACACCGAGAATATCACGGAGAATCTAAACCCAAGACCACTAATGATACAGAAGAGGGGCGAAGACAGAATCGACGTGCTACCATCAGGTCCTACCAGCTGAAGGAGTTGCAGTATATCGGCGGCAGGATCATCGATGAACTTTCAGGGCAAGGCATAGAAGCTGTCATCAATTTGCATTCTAAGAGCTTTTATCATCAGGCGCGATCGGATTCTTCTGGCCACTTCCAGATAGCAGCTCCACGTGATGAGGTCATCGGACTGGATGTCCTGTCTCGAGGCTATATCATCGAGAGTCAGATGCTCAAGGTAAAGCCCGGTCTGAAAGTAGAGATAGATATGCCTAAAATCGAGGAGGGCAAAGCCTTTGACCTGCAGCGTTTGTTTTTCATTGGCAATAAAGATTCGCTCATGGATAAATCGAGGAAGATATTACCTAACATACTGTTCTTAATGGAAGAGAATCCAGACGTGTGCATTATGATTAAAGGTCATATCAATATGCCTAATAGTGCTGATGTCGATCCTAACAGTTGGAGTCATCACCTCTCTATTGCGAGAGCTAAGCACATCTATGACTACCTAGTCAGTGAGCAGGTAGACAGTACCAGAATGCTATACCGAGGATATGGCAATCTGGAAATGCTCTATCCTAAAGCGACCTCTGAGTCTGAAATGGCTAAAAACAGACGTGTCGAAATCGAATTCGTCAACTGTGATACAACCAGAATAAGCACCAGCTCTATTCTATCTTCTGAGTACGAATTTAAGAGTGGTATGAGACCTGCGATGAAGGAGAGAATAAAGTAAAAAGCTGTGACTGACTCACGTGATGCGGTCACACTGCGACAGGATAAAATAGCTCAGTTTCCTGACCGAGACAGCCAAGCTTTGACATAAGGTTTCAGCTTCTTCAATCTCTTCCTTATATTGATGACAAATTCGAATTATGAGAATCATTCTGATATCAATGCTGACTTACGCCCTAATGTCTTGCAGTACTGTGACAAAACCTACAGTCGGCCAACAAGGGCAAAGCTACAGTCTTTTCAACGGCGAAAACTTGGATGGCTGGATCAACTACGGTACAGAGAAATGGTATGTGAAGGATGGCTTACTTATTTGTGAGAGCGGACCTGATGAGGCCTATGGCTACTTAGGGACTGATATGGCCTACAAAGACTTTGAGCTCAATTTAGAATTTAAACAAGAAGCTAATGGCAACAGCGGCGTCTTCATTCGGTCATCTATAGATGGCACTAAGATCACAGGCTGGCAGGCAGAAGTAGCACCTCCTGGCCATAGCACTGGGGGGATTTATGAGTCATATGGTAGAGGCTGGCTGATCAAGCCCGATCCAGCACTGGATAAGCACTTAGACATGGGAGGGTGGAATAAGATGAAAATTATAGCTAAGGGCGACTTAGTCCAGACCTATCTTAATGGTCAGCTCATGATCGAAATAAAGGATGCTAAAATCGGTGCTGCAGAAGGACAGGTCGCCTTACAAATTCACGATGGTGGAGGCATCAAAGTCAGCTGGCGCAATATCAACATGACAGAGCTATCTCCTCGCAGTGAATTCACACCTTATAAAGTCCAATGATGAAATTAACCATCATTGTCATGATCGCCTTGATGTGCTCGTGTCAGTCCAATCAAGAAAGTAAGCCACAGATGAAATCAGAAATACCACACAGCCAAGCTACATTAGAAGTCATAGATGATCGCTTCTATGAGCTCATCGATAAGGAGGCTACAATCGAGGTGCTGGCAGAGGGCCATGTTTGGACAGAGGGCCCACTATGGGTGCCAGAGCTGGACGCCTTATTGTATTCTGATATTCCACCTAATGAAATCCACATCTGGAAAGAAGGGCAGGGGGCACAGCTGTATCTGAAACCTTCAGGCTACACGAGTGATATAGAAAGAGGCGGCGAAGTTGGCTCTAATGCACTATTGCTCAATGCCGAAAATCAATTAGTCCTGTGTCAGCACGGCAACAGACAAATGGCTAAAATGGATGCGCCTCTAACAGACCCTGCATCTAATTTTGAGACGATAGCCAATAGCTATCTTGGAAAAAAACTGAACAGTCCAAACGATGCTATCTACCATTCCAATGGATCACTTTACTTCACTGATCCTCCCTATGGCTTAGAGAAGCAAATGGATGATCCGACGAAGGAGATCGATTTTCAAGGCGTGTATCGGGTGGATCAAAAGGGAGAAGTGAGTCTCGTGACTAAGACGCTCACACGGCCCAATGGCCTCGCCTTTAATCAAGATGAGACCAGACTCTATGTGGCTAATTCTGATCCGGACCGTGCCATCTGGAATGTATATGATGTCTCACCTGACGGGAGCGTGAGCAATGAGAGAGTCTTTTTCGATGTGACTGATCAGGTACCGCACAAGAAAGGATTACCAGACGGGATGAAAGTAGATGCTCGCGGTATGATCTATGCGACTGGACCTGGCGGTGTACTGATCTTTACCCCCGAGGGTAGTCACTTAGCTACGATCAATACCGGTCAGGCTACCTCAAATTGTGCTTTCGGAGGAAAGCAGATGGACTACTTATACATGACGGCAGATGACTACCTGATGCGCATCAAGCTAAAGCAATCAGCGAAATAAGAGCAGATCTAAGTAACTAAGAGCGGCTGGATATGCTGCTGAATGTATTGACCATCACGCAGTGTCAGGCCATCTGGATCGGAGATAGCAGCATCGCATTCGTCTTCCATCACGATCCATCCCTCATAGTTTGTGTCTATCATATATTGAGTGATGGATAGAAAATCAATCATGCCTTGTCCTGTCTCTGCCCAAGAGCCGCCTTCATGCATGTCTTTATAATGGAGCAAATTTATCTGTGATCGGTAAGCTTTTAAAGTGTCTAATGGGTCCATACCACCTTTTGCTATATGCCCTACATCGGGACAATACCCGCACGCTTCTGCATCAAGACCTGACATAAGAATTTCATAGTCTGAGGCTGTTCTAAAGACAGATCCCGCAGGTGAGTTAGGATGGTTAGAGCAGGTGATGCCTCTTTCCTTAGCTCTTCTTGAGATATCATTCACGCAGCTGATCATGTGGCGCTGTCTCATCTCGAGTTGATCTCGATTATCCTGAGGCATCTGGACCGTCAGTAGGATGGTCTCTGGAAAATGTACTAAAAATTTAATCCATTGATCGGCCCTGTGTCTTTCTTCTTGCGTCTCTTGTGGCTCGAGCCAATCTTCCACATAGCAGAGCACTGCTAATGATAGGTCATATCGATCCAAAGCTTCTTTCATTTTGACGGGATCCTCCAGATGCTGAAAAAAGCTCGTCTCTGGCTCGATACCTGCAAAGCCCGCTGCGGAGGATATCTCCATGATGTGCTCAAGCTTCCCTTTATATTGCTCGCCAGGCATCTGCCAAGTATATGTCTCACATGCTAATTTGATCATAGTCTATGCTTGGTGTCGTTTTAGGAAATCTAAGGTGATTCGATTAAAGCGGTCTAAGTCTTCCCAGTGGTGGACATGCCCTCCATCAGGAAATCGCTCTATGATAGATCCAGCAATCTTGTCATGCAGGATGTGTGAGAATGCAGGCGGGGTGAATACATCCATCATCCCAATCGTAATCAATGTTGGCACTTGAATTTCATGGAGTCTGTCTACAGTGTTATGGTGAATACATGCATCAAGCTGTCCATCAAACCCCGCTGTGGTCTGCGGAGTCTGAGTTGCTAAGGCCGCCTGCTGACCTTCTATCAGACTCTGATAGTCTGACTCATAATAAGGTGGCGCGAATATCCAAAGCTGAAGGAGCTCCATGAATACATCAGGCGCTGCGACTCGCCTGATTTTTTTTAAATTCTCATAAACTGATATAGCGTATTGATTAAATACAGGCCAGGTGCTGATCAGACAGAGACTGCTCACTCGGTCGGGATACTGAATGGCAATAGACTGGGCAATAGCTCCTCCCATTGATATCCCAGCCACCTGGGCTGTCGCTACATTCAGCTGGTCCATCACTGCGATCGTATCCGCAGCCATCATCTCAGTGGAGTAGGGGCCTGCTGGCTGATCAGACTGACCGACGCCTCTGTTATCCAAGATGATGCACTGGAAGTGCTGCTCATAGACTGCGGCATGCTGCTCCCAGACTGCACCGTCTGCACCGAATCCCATCAGGAGGATGAGCGGAGGGCCTCCTCCTCTGACTTGATAATATATCTGGCATCCTTGAGAGTCTACGTATCCATGCATCGTATAAAATTTATCATTGGCTGCTATTCAAATAATCAAATTTATAAATACACCTAGCCTGCCTATCTATCTTTGAAAGATGTCTCATGCTATTTCTTTCAATAGTTGATTGACAAAGGGGATGGCTTTCGGTGCGTCTTCTTCAGTCGTCGGACAGAAGCAAAAATCAAAACACCACCATTCGAATGCTTTAAAAATATCTCGGGTATCATGGAGGAATGATGCGAAGTCGATGTGTCCATCTCCAAATGGAGCGTGTGTGCTTGTCTCCTCATGGTGCAGCGTACCGTCACTGTCGATGAGATGAAAGTGACCGATGAGCCCTTCCAGCATTCTGGCATATGCGGTAATGCCACCAGATAGAATCTCCTGCTCACCAGTCTGTCTAGCGCCGATGACTGCCCCCATGTACGCATGGCTTGTATCGAATAGCGCTTTGAAGTGGCTGTGATTGACAGCTCGGAGGATGGACTGTACTTCTGTCGGTTTGTTGAGCCAGAAGCCTGGCTCAAACTCCCAGACCATCTGGATGCCTGCCATCTTACAGTGCTCTGCGGCGGCGCGCCACGAGTCAGCTAAATGATGAAATCTTCTATTGTATATTTCAGGAGACAGCTCATCAGGAGGGCTGATGGTGTCGACCCGTAAGATTCCGATTTCCATGTGATTACAGAATCGAATGCACTTTTCTACTTCGTCTATGAACTCGCCGATGGGCACTTCTGCAGGCGGTACATGTCTGAAGTCGGGCGCATATCCTGAGATGCCTAATCCCATATCTTGCAGTTGATGCTTGAGCTGTGCACATTTTTCTTTAGTATCATAGACATCAGGATGCGGATGTGGCGTGAAGCCATTGATTTCGATACCGTCGTAGCCAGCTGCTGCGGCGAATGCTATAAATCGGTCAAAACTCCAAGGGGCTGTTTCAAAGGGGCCAAAGGAGAATGCCCAGCTACCGATGGAATATTTAGGATTGATCATAGTGCATATTTTTCCCACATGCTCGTAATAAATTCGAAGCCTTCTTGATATACTTCTTCTAAACTGGGCTGAAAGTCGCGCCACACATTGATGTTGGAGGCGAACTCTGCTTTATTCCTGCTGAAAGCTTCAATAGTCAGCCAGCCATCATAGCTTATGTCATGGAGTGCGTGAAAGATGCTGTCCCAATGGACCTGTCCGCTGCCTGGTGTGCCTCTATCACTTTCGGAAATGTGCACGTGGCTGATGAGTTCTGCATATTTCATGATGGCATCAGAAGAATTTTTTTCTTCGATGTTAGCATGGTGGGAGTCAAAGACCATTTTGAGGTGAGGATGATCCACAGCTCTGATCAGTGTGGCTATGTCATCCAAGGTATTATATAGATAGCACTCGAATCGATTGAGTGCTTCTGGCGTCAGAATAATGCCCTGATCACCAGCGTATTCAGCTGATTGACGCATGACCTCGATGCTGTATTGGCGTTCTGACTTAGTTGGTGGTTCTCCCGTAAAGTGAGCAAAGGCAGAGTGAAACGGGCCGCAAATGACCTCTGCATTAAGATGCTTCGCCATGTCGATACGCCACTTCATCTGCTCCACAGCGTTGGCTCTGATCATCGGATCAGCACTTGCAGGATTACCATCTTCAAATAATGATGTGACACAGGTACACTGCATCTCTATGCTTTTACAGAACGACCCTAAGGCCTTGTACTGGGCTTCGTCCTCATCCCCGATGGGTATTTCCACTCCGTCATATCCAGTCTCTTTGAGCTGCTCTATGATGGGGTAGAGCTGTTCGTTGATGTCCGTCGTCCAGAGCAGCATATTCATGCCTATTCTCATGTGTTTCTGATTTAAGAATAATGACTGTGCGTCAAATGAAATGGTAATGCTTAATCTACATTTCGTTGTTTTATATGCGATTATAATAGTCTCCTAAAGTAAAAGATTTACGAAAAAGTATCGCTCAATCCACGAAACAATTATCGAGGACTGTCACTATTTATAATTGATTCTCTAACGCAATCTTATATTTTCTCAGGCTTCAGGTTAGGCTTGAATTTCTGGCCAAAACCTGAATTATTTGGTTTGTACTCATCGACGAAATCAGCATTGACACCATCCGCTGGAATCATGGCCTCTTTGCCGAGAGCCCAATAGATCCCATTGAGTGCGAGCTTTCTCATGTTCACATCGATAAAGTCATAGGGATGTCCTAAGGTGGTGAAGAATACTCTGCCACCATTGAAGGTCTTAGTCCAGGCGACGGGGTTAGTCATTGGGTATTGGTCCAGCCGGTTGTTTTCTTGATGCTTAGATCTCAGCGATAAGCCTTCCAGGAGAAACTCTTTGTCGCCGTAGACACTCCAGTCCCCACCTTGTACATGGTAGAGCCATGAGTAAGCATCGAAGGGCTCTACGCCTCTGAGTACGGAGTGATTTGCTTTATCTTCTCTAAGGCTGACTCGCGTCAGAGGATCATTTCCATCTGCGAAGTGTCCGTGGTGTGTGATCCACTGCTGGCCGAATATTCTGGTGGGCCATTCGTCATTCATGTGGGACATGCTCCTGTCATCTTCATACATGAAGGCGTGAGTCGCTGTCCTGAAGCCGACCATGGGTTTACCAGTATTAGCGAAGTCCGTGATGTATTGGAGCTGATCATCAGGTAAGGCTCTGAATCTGGTAAAAACGATCATCATATCAGCCGTCTGAAGTGCCTCTAGTCCCTCTATGTTATCCACTCGATTGGGATCTACGATGCCATCCGTCATGGAGTATGCGATACTAATCTTGGCACCAAGCTCTCGCTTCAGGATTTTGCCGAGCATCGGCATCGATTCTTCTGAGCGATACTCTTCATCCCCTGTGACAAAGACAATATGAAGAGAAGCTACATTCGTCGCTTGTTGTGCGGGTATGCTTGTAGAGCAGGCCATCAGAGACACGATGATCAGACAGAGAGATATTCTTAGCATGACATTGTTTTGATCTAATATACAAATGATCATGAGAAGATCATAAGTACGGACAGCCAGCACAGTCAGATATATTTAAAATATCTGTTCGACAATTGCTGATCTCTGAATGAGCTTGATATTTTAGAGCGATAATAAATACGAAACATGATTGCTGTAGATGATAAATGATGACAAGTAGATTTGATGAGTCATATGCTCAAATAATTGAAGTGTATCGTTTTGATAAATGGTCTTGAAATTTGCTGCATAAAGCGACGCAGGCAGATCATTAGACTCAGTAATAAGGGATAAACACTCATACCTAAAAAATCAAATAGATGAAAAGTGAATGGAATAATCAAGAGGCAAAAAAATGCGGTAAGAGTCTACTCAAAATGAGGGTCTACACTTCAAGGCTCTTAGGCCAAAACGAAGATTTAGTACTCCATGGAGGTGGGAATACCAGTGTCAAAATAGTTGAAAAAAATATCTTTGGAGATAAAGACACGATACTCTATGTCAAAGGAAGTGGCTGGGACCTGGGAACAATAGAAGAGGCTGGATTCTCTCCCGTGAAACTGCATGCTCTATATAAACTGGCTGAACTGGACGAACTGAGTGATATGGATATGGTCAAGTATCAGCGCATGGCGATGACTAATCCCGCAGCACCCAATCCTTCTGTAGAGACCATTCTACACGGTATCATCCCCTATACCTTTGTCGATCATACGCATGCTGATGCTGTCGTAATCATATCCAATACTCCAGGGGGCAGAAAGAAAATAGAGGATCTATATGGACCGAATATGCTGATCGTGCCCTATGTCATGCCAGGATTCATCTTAGCCAAGACCATCTATGAGATGACTAAGGATCGGGATTGGGATCAGCTGGATGGGATGATACTGATGAGTCACGGTGTCTTCACCTTTGATGATGATGCGAAGAAGAGCTACGAGAAAATGATCAGCATCGTCACTAAGGCTGAAAAATATTTAGCAAAAAACGCAGACAAAGTGCCGTCAGCTAAGCCAGCAAAAATAGATGCCTTGCGCTTAGCAGGCATAAGGAAAAATGTAGCGGAGCTCACGGGTAAGCCTGTGCTCTCCCGATTAGATCAGAGTAAGGCTTCCGTAGGATTTGCTAATCTGCCAAAGGTCAAGACCATCACCAATAGAGGTCCGCTCACACCTGATCACATCATCAGGACGAAGCGCGTCCCCCTATACTTATCCAAGAATCATGAAAAGGATCTGCAAAAGTATGTAGCAGACTACGATACTTATTTTGCACAGCACAAGCAAAAAGAAACGAAACTGGATACCGCCCCACGCTGGGCCATCCTGCCTGAGCATGGCACATTGTCTTTTGGGCCATCAGTGAAGCATGTGCAGATCATCGAAGACATTTCTCGACATACCAAGAAAGGCATCTTCCTGGCAGAATCACTGGGCGGCTGGAAGGCACTGCCCAAGAAAGATTTATTCGAAGTAGAATACTGGAGTCTGGAGCAAGCTAAGCTGAAGAAAGCCGGTGCAGCAAAGGAGATGCAAGGCAAAGTGGCAGTAGTGACAGGAGCAGCCAGTGGTATCGGCAGAGCCTGTGTCGAAAGACTCGTAGATCAAGGAGCTGCAGTCATTGCTCTGGATATCAATAAAAAAATAACGACGCTGTACCCTCAGAAAGAAATCTTAGGGCTGGTCTGTGATGTCACGGATGAGCAGCATGTGAAGCGTGCGCTTGAGGATGGCATTATCGCATTCGGCGGTATAGACATGCTGGTCTCCAATGCAGGTATGTTTCCATCCAGCAGCAAAATCGTAGATATGAATGCCGCTCACTGGGATCAGAGTATGATGCTGAATGTCACGAGCCATCAGCGCCTCATTCAGGCATGTATCCCATATCTGTCGCTGGGATTTGATCCGGCTATTGTGATCGTGGGTTCTAAAAATGTACCTGCTCCTGGTCCGGGTGCAGCTGCTTATTCTGTAGCTAAGGCCGGACTGACACAGCTGGGTCGTGTCGCTGCTCTTGAGTTAGGAGCTGCAGGCATCAGGGTCAATATCTTGCACCCTAATGCCGTATTTGATACGGGAGTCTGGACGGAAGAGGTGCTGGCCAAACGGGCAGAACACTATGGTATGAGCATCCAAGAATATAAGACGAATAACATCCTGAAGACGGAGGTGAATTCTTACCATGTGGCTGATCTTACCGTCGCTATGTTAGGACAAGTCTTTTCTAAAGTGACAGGTGCGCAGATACCGATTGACGGAGGGAATGATCGCGTGATTTAGTCTGGCTTATATATAGCATCTAAGTATATTGCACCTAAGTAGGATCAAGAGGAAATTAAGCAAATTCTGTATTTTCTTAAAAAAAGGCCTTGGTAATTCAATCTACTACCTGATAGTTATGTTAGTGGTAGTCTTTACAATGAAGTAAGAAATACCCCAGAAGAACATCAGCTATTTAGGCTCATTCATAATTCATAGAGATGTTTTTATTTTCCAACTGTGCAGTCTTCACAGTCAGTTGAAATATCGACGGCAAGATATTGTATAGTTTTAAAATAGAATGCTAAATGATAGAGCGGTAGAGGTCAGTGTCTGTGTTCTGCTATTCTGTCTAAGTGGTCATTTGAGACAAGCATTATTTAGTCAGGGAGAGAATGGATGTTTTTGGAATGATCATCTCGGATCAGTTTAAAAATGATAACTGTGAAATAACTTATTCTCTTTAATCAGATGGTTACCCGATAAAATACTATTTTAGGAAGCACAAAATGTTAGCCTAAATTCATGATCGTAAAACACACATCTCGTCAGGAGATTTTAAAGAAACTCAGAAAAAAGAAGGAAGACCGAATCCCTATTTTTATCGCCTCGGCTGGAAGTGGGCTAGTGGCTCAGCTATTAGAGAAAGCAGGCGTAGACTGCATCAATACCTTCGCCGGTGCTCGCCTCAGGGCCAATGGTATGGGTACCATGGCGATGATGTGGCCTATCTTAGACTCGAATAAGCAGACGCTGGATTACACGAGAGAGGACATCATGCCAGCGATTAAAGGGGATGCATTCGTCTGTGCGTGCCTGAACCCTAATGATCCCCTAAAAGATATGCGCATGGTCTTGAGCCAGTGTAAAGAGATGGGGGCCTACTCCGCATCCAATATAGGTCCGTCCATCAGCTATGTAGATCGTGACAGCGAAATATATCGGGTACTGAATAAGAGTGGTATCACATTGGATCATGAGATCGAGATGCTGAAACTGGCCAAGGAGATGGATATGGTATCTATTGGTTTAGCTTTTACCATGGAGGATGCTAGACGAATCGTGTCAGAAGCTCAGCCAGATGTATTTTGCTTCCACTGTGGTACCACCCAAGGCGGTCTCAAGGGTTATGACTCTGGAGAAAATATTGAGCAAGCTGCAGAACGCATAGAAGCGGCCAATCAGGAAATGAAATTGCTAAAGCCTGATGTACTCCTGATCGCCCATGGTTCAGCTCTGGTCAATCCAGAGGACTTTCAGTATGTGCTCGATCATACATCATGTGATGGTATCTGGACAGGCTCTTCTACGGAGAGGATCCCGATAGAGAAGGCAGTGCTCAGTACAGCCAAAGAGTTCGCTGACTTAAGATTTCCCAACAGCTAAGATCAATTTATGCAAAAGACAATCGCTCTACTTATCACCTTAGATACAAAAGACCAAGAAGCTGGTTATTTGATGGAGCAGATTGAGCAGAGAGGATGCCGAGCTTTATTGATTGACATCGGAGTGGTCGGTGTGGCAGGAATGGCTGCTACGATAAGCAGGGAGACAGTTGCAGCAGAAGGTGGATCTACACTGAGCCATCTGTTAGAGCACCCTACCAGAGAAGAGGCTGGACCCGTGATGGTCTCAGGAGCGACTCAAATATTACTTCGTAAAATAGAGGCAAATGAAATTCATGCGGTCCTCGGATTAGGCGGTACCCAAGGGACCTCCAGCTGCTGCGATATCATGCAGGCACTGCCTTATGGCCTGCCTAAGATCATGGTGTCCACCATGGCATCAGGGGATATGTCTGGCTTCGTAGGCATTAAGGACATTACCATGATGTTCTCCGTCAGTGATATTCTCAAGCTGAATCCATTCACCAGAAAAATATTAGCTAATGCCGCAGCAGCTGCTTGTGGTATGGCCGATGTAGACATAGAATTTAAAGTAGAGAAAACAGATAAACCCCTGATCGGTATGTCTAATCTCGGAGTGCTGACGACGGGCGCTATGGAGGCGATTCGATATATAGAAGAGAAAGGCTATGAGGTCATCGTCTTTCACGCTGTCGGTTCTGGTGGACAAGCCATGGAGCAGATGATGAAAGAGGGGATTATTGGGGCTGTCTTTGACTACGCCATGGGTGAAATTGCTGATGATGTCTGGTCAGTCTTGAGAGCTGGAGGGCCTGAGCGACTGACTGTAGCAGGTAAGTTGGGCTTGCCTCAGGTGTTATGTCCAGGAGGTGCAGAACATCTCGGTATACTGGTACCAGCTAATGAGGTGCCTGGTGAATATCAGGAGCATGAGTACGTCTTTCACAGCCCCGTCGTCTTCGTGCCCAGACTCAATGAAGAAGAGATTGTTAGGGTAGCTGAGAGTATCTGTGATCGATTGAAGCATACGACTGAGCATGCAGTCTTTTTGATTCCACGCGGAGGTGTTGGGCGATATTCTAAATTGGGTGCATCACTCTATGATAAAAAATCAGACGATGCTTTTTTTGATTACCTAAGACAAAATCTGAACCCAAATATTAGATTAATAGATTGTGAAGAGTACATCGAGGACCCTGTCTTCGTGCGCCGAGCCGTAGACCATTTGATCCATTTAATTGAAGAGGTCTATAAGGTGGATAACTAGGACGCCCACGTGGATGATTAAACGATGTAATTTGCTGACACACATTTCATAAAATAACTAAACATGCCAAAGAAAATGATCAAACTTATGGATGTGAATTATAGCGCTTTAGTCGGATGCTTTACGCTGATGATGACCAGTCTGTTATTTCAGGCATGTGATGCGGATCATGAGCCCTTAATCGCTTTCCAAAAAGACACACATATAGCCTTGATAGGAAATAATCTTTGTTCCAGAATGATGAACTATGGTTATTTTGAGACGGAGCTGCATGTAAGATATCCCGACAGCACCCTGTACATTAGAAATATGTGTGATGGAGGGAATACGCCAGGGTTCAGACCACACTCCGGGCGTAACGAGCCTTGGGCATTTCCTGGAGCAGAGGCATTTCAAGATGAGTTGGCCACTCCTGCTGGTAGCGAAGGTCACCTACCTACAGAAGATGAATGGCTGACTGATCATCAGGCTGATGTGATTCTTGGTTTTTTCGGATTCAGTGAGTCGTATCAAGGTGAGGCAGGATTAGAAAATTGGAAAGATGAACTAAGAGCCTTTATTGATCACACGAGAGCCCAACGATATAATGGCCAGACTTCGCCCGAATTAGTTTTAATCTCGCCCATCGCCTTTGAAGATATCGGAGGTAAATACAACATCCCAAGTGGCGAAGAAGAGAATCAAAACCTACAACTCTATACTCTTGGAATGAGAGATGTAGCCGAAGAAAAAGGTGTCCCCTTCGTAGATGTCTTCTCGGCCAGCCAAAGTTGGTTCGCTGCCAGGGGTGATCTGACAGTCGATGGCACCCAGCTGAGTGATGAAGGTTATCAAATGTTTTCTGTCTTCTTAGCGGACCAGATCTTTGGTGGATCAGGGTCAGCTTCTGCTGCATCAGAGTCGACCCAAATTCGCGAAGCTGTGCTGGAGAAAAATTGGTTTTGGCACAATGATTTTAAAATCCCAAATGGGGTGCATGTGTTCGGCAGAAGATACAACCCTTTCGGTCCAGATAACTATCCAGACGAAATAAAGAAAATCAGAGAGATGACCGCTGTCAGAGATCAAGCCATCTGGGAGGCAGCACAAGGCAGAGATTTTGACTTGGCGGCAGCGGATGCGAAGACACACCAACTACCACCAGTAGAGTCTAACTATAAGCCAGGAGACTATGGAAGGGGAGATGGAGAGTATCTGTATGGAGATGATGCCTTAGCGACCATGACTGTTCCAGATGGGTATCAGATAGACCTCTTTGCATCAGAAAAGGAGTTTCCAGACTTAGCGAATCCCGTACAGATCTCTTTTGATAATGCTGGACGTCTGTGGGTGGCTGTGATGCCTACCTATCCACACTATAAGCCGGGTGACTCTAAGCCAAATGATAAGTTGATCATTTTGGAAGATACGGATCAAGATGGCAAAGCTGATAAGCAGACTGTCTTTGCGGACGGGCTGCATATACCCGTGGGCTTTGAGTTCGCACCAGAAGGCGTATATATATCACAAGGGACCAATCTAAAATTACTGAAAGATACTGATGGCGATGATCGAGCGGATGAGGTGGAAATCATTTTGAGTGGCTTTGATGATCATGATACCCATCACGTCATCAGTGCGTTCTGTGCTGATCCCTCTGGGGCAATCTATATGGGCGAGGGTGTATTTCTGCAGACTAATGTCGAAACCTCATATGGTACAGTCAGAGCGACTAATGGTGGATTCTACCGATTCTCACCTCAGCGCCGACAGCTAGAGCGGACGGCACAGCTATCCATACCGAATCCTTGGGGCATCGCTTTTGATGACTGGGGGCAGCCGATATTTGCGGAGACTTCTGGACCTGCCGTGCGCTGGATGATGCCGGGCTCGGTCAAATCTCGCTATGGGGTAGCTACGCACAAGTCATTCGATCTGATCGATGAAGAGGATCGGGTCAGACCCACTTCGGGCTTAGAGTTTATCTCCAGTCGACATTTTCCTGATGAAGTGCAGGGTGATATCATCCTGAATAATTCCATTGGATTTTTGGGTTGTAAGCAGCATCAAGTGGTGGATGATGGGACGGGTTATGACTTTACCTTTCGGCAAGATTTATTTTCTTCGACCGATAAAAACTTCAGACCTGTCGATATGGAGATAGCCCCCGATGGTTCTTTGTATGTCGTGGATTGGCACAATGTCTTAGTCGGTCACATGCAGCATAATGCCCGAGATCCCTATCGAGATCATGTTCATGGTCGCATCTATCGTGTGACCTATCCATCCAGACCTTTGGTCCAGCCAGCCAAAATTGTAGGTGCATCGATTGAAGAATTATTAGATAATTTAAAGCTACCAGAATACAGGAGCCGCTACCGCACGAAGCGAGAGCTGAGAGCCAGAGATCACGATCAAGTCGAAGCGGCTTTAGAAAAATGGGTGACGGGCTTAGATGCAGATGCAGAGCGATACGAGCACCATTTGGTAGAAGCGATGTGGACCTATTGGGGACTCAATCGAGTCAATGTCCCATTGGTCAAACAAGTGCTTACCGCTGAAGATTTTCGCGCCCGAGCAGCTGCAGTCAGAGTGCTGCGTTATAATGGGCATCTCATAGACGAGCAAGTAGAACTTTTAGAAAAAGCAGCATCAGATGATCATGGGAGAGTCCGGCTGGAAGCTATCGTGGCGTCCTCATGGTTAGATAAGGAAGCTGGAATCAGTGTATTAGCTATGGCAGAGAGTAAACCATTAGATGAGTGGATGGTCCACGCGCACGAGACCGCCTTCGCTCACTTGAATGGGCAGGCCATCAAGCCTATTAAAAAGAAAGGTGAGCTACCGGCTCATTTGAAAGGCGACAATCTATTAGCTTATCAAAAAGGTAAAGAAATATATGGACGGGAAGGATTCTGTGGCACCTGTCATCAGGAAAATGGTAAGGGCCTCACTGCGACTGGGTATCCTCCGCTGGCAGGTACCAACTGGACGATGGGCAGCGAGGAACGTCTGATCAAAATAGCACTGAAAGGCCTGTATGGACCTATGCGCGTTGGGGGAGTAGACTATGCTGGCACAGTGCCTATGACTCCTTACGAGGGCATGCTCAATGACGAAGAGATCGCAGCCGTCTTGACTTATGTCCGCAATTCATTTGGCAATGAAGCTTCGGTCATTAAGCCAGAACTGGTGAAGGAAATCAGAGCCAAGGTGAAGGATAAGAAAGGATTTTATGATCCAACGGAGCTGTTAGCGGAG
>CALFUK010000177.1 GCA_937929945.1 uncultured Saprospiraceae bacterium | reverse complement strand
GGCTTAGGATAGTCTCTGCCGAGTATGATGTCATATTTGAGCAGGTCTTCATCACAACTTGCAGCAGGGTAATGGATCATAGACGGTGGAAGACTTTGCAAGTTAGGGCACCATGCTTTGATAAACGCTCCGTCGGCATCGTATTTTTTGGACTGCAGTACTGTATTGAAGTAGCGGTTGTCTCTGGGATCATTGCCTACCCCAGCTATGTAGTTCCAGTTGCACCAGTTACTGCATGGGTCATAATCGATCAAGAGTGATTCGAAGTATTCTGCACCAATTTGCCAATTGACCTGCATGTCATTGATCAGGAAGCTGGCGACATTCTGGCGGCCTCTATTGGACATGAATCCGGTGGCATTGATTTGACGCATACTGGCATCTACGAATGGATAGCCCGTCCTGCCCTCGGCCCAGATCTGAAACATATTCATATTGTCCGTCAGGTCATCTCGCTCTTGCTCCTTGATGCCTCCCTTCAAAAAGATCTTCTCTTCGTATTTCTTTCCGATCAATCTGAAGTAGTCTCTCCAGAGTAGCTCGAAGACCATCCAATAGGTAGAATCATTCTTAGTGCGCTCTTCCTCATAGCGTTTTAGCTCCCAGTAGATTTGCTTAGGTGACAGGCATCCATGCGCTAAGTAGGCTGAAAATTTTGAGGAGTAGTCCATACCAAGTGAGCCATTGCGCGTCTTCTTATACGAGGCGATGTGGTCAGTCTCCCACAAGTAATTCTCCAGTCTGGCTAGAGCTGCAGTCTCTCCTCCTGGTAAGAAGGATTCGAAATCATCTTGATAGCCGAAGTCCTGCAGAGTGGGGATCTCTCCTGCTTCGATATCAGCTTCAGCAGGTATGATCTCTTCGAAATCACATATGATCGTCCGCCTGATGCTGGTAAATCGCTCCACCTCCTTGCGAAAAGTCGTGAAGGTATCCGGGGTATGGGTCACAGGAAAAGGCAGATCAGATGTGTAGAAGAGCATCTTACCTCGAGAATACCTGACCTCTTGCCCAATCGTCCACAGATTACGCTCCAACTGGTCCTGCACATATAACTCCTCCGTGGTACGCTCTCGATTACAAAATACCCAGCTCGTCTTTAGTTCATTAGCCAAGTCAAAAATGATCTCCTCTGGTATACCTACTCTAACGATCAACTGCAGTCCCTGCTCTTCCAATGATTTTCTTAGGTCTTGGATACTTTCAATCAGAAATTTAGCCCTGTACTTTCCGGTCTTTCTAAATCCATATTTGCCTGTATCATTCATGGTACGGGCATCGAACACGTATACAGGATAGACTACATCAGCAGAATTCAGTGCCTCACTCAGCGCTTCATTGTCGTGCAGTCTTAAGTCTTGTCTGAACCAAGCAATCGCCTTTTTATTCTGCATGAATTATTTTTAGAAATAACAATTTAAGTAATTATATGTTCTATTTTTGTAGTCAATTAATACAACTAAAGATGAATCACTTTAAATGGATCTTACTTATCTCCATCTTCCTCATATCGTGCAACTCCTCCGGTGTCGATAGCGATGTAAAATACAAACTCGATAACCTCCACCAGGAAGTCATGGACGTACATGATGATGTCATGCCAGAACTCGGCACGATCAATAAACTTAGGAAGCAGCTCAAAAAGAGACTCAAAGACGATACGGATCCTGCCAAAGACAAAATCCAGGACCTCATATACAGGCTGAATGATGCTGAAGAAGCGATGATGACCTGGATGGGAGATTTTAAAAAACCCAGCTATACAGATGAGGCAGCTGCCAGAAAAGTCTACCGTGATGAGAAAGTAAAAATCACTGAGGTAGATCGAAAAATCAAAGAAGCCATAGCTGACGCTCAAAATTTCCTTAACTCCTAATGAAACGACTTAGCTTAATTCTTCTCGTACTGAGCCTGATCTCTTGTCAGGAGAAACCACTCGGGCCACTACCGTACATCGGTGGCACTGAAGTTATCCAGGGCGATACCATACACTATCAGATCCCAGATTTCAGCTTTGTGAATCAAGACAGCCAAGTGATTAATAACGCGAGCTACAACGACAAGCTGTATGTGGCTGACTTCTTCTTCATCAGCTGTCCATCCATCTGCCCAAAAGTGAAGCAGCAGATGCTCCGTATCCATGATAAGTATCAGAATGACAATCGGGTAAAACTACTGTCGCATACCTTGGACCCCAAGCGTGATACGGTAGCCGCACTAGCTCAGTATGCTGATAAACTGGGTGTGAAAAGTACGAAGTGGGACTTCGTGACGGGCGAAAAAGATTCGATCTACGGGCTCAATGAAGATTACTTCATTGTCGCTTATGAAGATGATGAGGCACCTGGCGGCATCGATCATAGTGGCAAGATAATTCTGGTAGATCAGAATCGGCATGTAAGAGGCTTCGCTGAAGGGACTGATCCTGAATCAGTGACAGAATTCCTTAAGACCATTGATGTACTCCTTGAAGAATATCCGATTGACTAACAAACTGTTTTTATTCGTTTTTACCTTGGCCCTTAGTCTGACACTATTCATCCACTGCCAGCCAGAAGTATTCGCCCAAGGAGAAAGAATATACCAATCAAAGTGCGCCAGCTGCCATATGGAAGAAGGCCAAGGCCTGGGTGAGCTCATACCACCCGTAGCAGCTTCTGATTACTACCTGCAGCACTATGATGAGCTAGTCTGCAATATCATCAATGGCATGAATGGTAAAATCATCGTGAACGGTATCGAATACGAAGGAGAGATGCTACCTATCAGATCCCTGACTGCAGCAGAAATGACTAACCTAATCAACTACATGAATCACAAGTGGTATCCTGAGCTGCAGGCTGTGATGATGAAGGATATTCAGCTGGAGATGGATGAATGCTTAATGAAAAAATAGGAATAACTCAGGCAAGAGAATTCAATTCTAATCCCCTACAAATCCACCTTAAATCTAAAATTGATCCGCCTGGATGTCAGGTTATTCGGGATGGCGTACTGCTGTTCGAAGACAGACTTAATCCAGGTATTGGAAGCGACATTCTCTATACCCAGCAGATTGAAGACTTCTAAACTCATCCAGACATTGCGCGACCAGCCAAAGAGGCCTCCTCTGCCTCGCTTCTCCCGATCAAAAAGCAGCCAGCTAAAACCTAAATCCACACGTTGATACGCCTTGTACCTAAAGGTATTTCTGAAGACCAGATTATCATCCTTCACGCCAAAAGGAAGGCCTGAGCCAAAGATGAGATTCATGTGCATCTTGAAAGCCTCATTATTCGGCAGATAATCCTGGAAAAATAGAGACAAGTAGAATAGCTGATCCGTAGGCCGAGGGACGAATGACACCTCATTGAAGGCAGTGTCCTGCGGGTTATAGTTCAGGTGTTGTACACTTTCGATATTTTCTCTCGCTTTGAGGAAGGACAGATTGATCCACGACTCTGCGCCAGGCACAAATTCTCCATTGATCCGAAAGTCGACACCCGCCACATAGCCCTTAGAATCATTCTCTCCAGAATATCTGATTCGGATATTATCGATCTCATAGCTAATGAGATTATCTAGCTTCTTGTAGTAAGCCTCCGTGATGAATCGATACTTCTTACGCCCCTTCACCTTATCACCGAAGTCATGAGTGAAGCCCGCTACCCCATGGATGGATCGCTGCGACTTAATGCCTCGATTCAGCGAGCCGTCAGGTCGTCTTAGCTCTCGGTAGAAGGGCGGCTGATAGTACACGCCTCCTGCGAACTTGAAGGAGAAATCCTTCTCCCAGTTCAGCGGCTTAAAGAGCAGTTGTGCACGAGGCGAAATGATGAGTTCATTATTGATATCCCAGTAAGAACCTCTGATGCCCAGTGTGGCTTTGATTTCTTTATTCCCATCATCAATGATGCTGTAAGTATTCTGTACGTAAGCACTCAGCCTGGTAGAGGTGATTTCATTTTTGGTTTTTACAGCATTAAATACATTCACCGCATCTTCATCGAATGGCAGCGAGAACCCAGCAGAATCCAGCCTCTCCCATTCATTGAGATTGTCATCAAAAAATTCATTTTGAGCCTTTAGTCCCCACTGCAGGAAGTGCGTCCGCTCTAGCTGACTACGTCCTGACTCCAGCTGCAGTTCCAGCCCTCCTTTATGCTCGATATTCGTGATGCGACGCTGTAATTTATTTCTAGCAAAATTATGCTGGGTGCCTGTACCGATCAGCGCGACATCCTGCCCAGAGTTCTCCCCTAACCCGGTCTCCACCTGAGACAAGCTATAGAAGCCCTGGATGTCAAATGTCTCGCTTTCATCACTCAGATAGTTAGACGCCAGCAGCTTTAAGAATAAAGGATTCTTTTCCCGTTCTGGTATATAGGTGAGAGACACACCGCCCATACCATTGGTATAATCATCCTTCTCAGCGCCTTCGAATAGCGAGCTCAGCCTAAGTGTCGTAAAAAAAGAGCCAAATGCTGTAGACCTCTCTCTCGGAATAAAGTCAAACTGGCTGCTGTTATAATTACCAATCAAGCCCAACTGTAGATCCCGATTGATATCATAGGTGATGTAGGCCTGAATGTCTGTAAAATTAGGTGTGTACTGACCGGTCACATCCAAGGAGCCAAGCAGGTATTTTGAGGTCTTGTAGCGTGCACCGACTAGATAGCGCAGTTTATTGTAGCTACTCCCGCCAAGCTTCTTACTGCCCTCAATGTGGGCCGTGGCACCGAGCAGACTAGCGCCTATAGATGCTTTAAATTCATCTGGTCGCTTATACTGGACATCCAGCACAGAGGACATCTTATCGCCGTATTTAGATTGGAATCCACCCGAAGAAAATGAGATATTACTGATCAGATCAATATTAGGGAAAGAAAGACCTTCTTGCTGGCTATTTCTGATGAGTTGTGGTCTGAATATCTCAAAGTCATTGACATACACGAGATTTTCATCGTAGTTACCACCTCGCACATTGTATTGTGAGCTGAGCTCGCCGCCCGTCCCACCAGAGGTGCCCAGCGCGATATTGGGTAGAATACTCTCAAAGTTTCCCGTGGTCGTAGGGATGTATTTCAGCTCTTCCACTGCCTCTCGGACCATCTCAGTCTCTTCTATGCGGCTCTCCTCTACGATGACTTCTATATCTGACTCTGTCGGCGTCATAGAGACGGAGAGCACCTTCGTGCTTTCCTTAGAGAGTGCTTCGATTCGAGCATTGTATTCTTGATATCCGATCCTGCTGAAGGACAGGTTAATCACTTGTCCATGAGGCACTTGTATTGTATATCGGCCCTCTTGGTCTGACTCTGTCACTATGCTGCTGTTCTTCACATAAATGGTGGCATAGTCTATGGCTTTTCCACTGACTTCATCTGATAGCACGCCTGATATGGTCGCTTGAGATAGAAGGTATACTGGACTGAGCGATAGTATACTGAATAAGAATATGAGCTTGATCGATTGATGTATCACCACAGAAAAACGAGCTTTAGAGGCTTAAAGTATTGATTCCAATCTGTTTCAACTGCGAAACTGTCTTGACGGGATCTTCAGATTTGAAGACACTGCTTCCTGCCACTAAGATGTCAGCACCAGCTTGTAGTATTTTCTCAGCATTCTGCAGACCGACACCGCCATCTATTTCTATTTTGACATCCAGGTTTCTCACGGTGATTCTGTCCTTTAGCTGCTGTATCTTGATGAGCGTCTGATAGATGAATTTTTGGCCTCCAAAGCCAGGATTGACTGACATGATGATCACTTGATCTATGTCTTCCAGGACATCTTCCAGTAGGCTCACTGAGGTATGAGGATTGATGGCGACTCCAGCCTTCACGCCCATAGACTTGATCATCTGTATGGAGCGGTGCAAGTGATTGCAGGCTTCTAAGTGTACAGAGAGAATGTCAGCACCAGCCTCCACGAATGATGCTAAGTACTGGTCAGGATTCACTATCATAAGGTGTACATCGAGTGGCTTCTCAGCTACCTGCTTGATGGTTTTTACGATGTTTTGGCCGAAGGAGATATTAGGGACGAATACGCCATCCATGATGTCTACGTGAAGCATATCGGCATCACTGCCATTGATCATCCTGATATCTTCGCCTAATCTGGAAAAATCTGCTGCCAGCAGTGAGGGAGCTATTTGATGCATACCTGTGGGCTATTGGTGATTTATTGACCGTAAAAGTAACATTCTATTCTACTCTTTCGGCAAGATCAGCCAGCTAAGACGGGGTCACTCCTCTTGCTCACTGACATCCTCCTGCCGGTGACCTTCGTCATCATGGAATGTCTTACTGGTGACAGCAGTGGGATCGATTAGATCTATATTGTTAAATCTGAGGTATAGCTGTGCGACGGAGACGACGTCCTTTTCACAGTACCTGACGATTTTTGGAAGGTCCTTGTCCTTGTAATAGGTACGGGCGACTTCGCTCCCATCGATATCATCCTTTGGTGAAGGAATATCCATGATTGCCGTCAATAAATCCAATGATGTATAATTCTTATAATCACCAAACTTCCATTGCTCTAAGGTATCCAGCAGATGAGGTGTCTGCCAGGGCTTCTTACCTCCTATATCTAATAAGGTGGGTAAAGATACGCGATTTACGATCATCCGCCGACAGATATAGGGCACGTCAAACTCTTTGAGATTATGCCCACAGATCGCATGCTTGTCTAGGTGATAGAAGTGCTGAGCCAGCATATCCGCAAAAGATTGCAGCAGTGCTCTTTCGTCATCTCCATAGAATGATTTCAGTCGAAACTCCGAATCATCCTGTCCAAATCCCTTGATGTATCCTGCTGAGATACATACTATCTTCCCAAATTCTGCGAAAATGCCGGCTTTCTCTTCATAGCTACTGGCCACATGCTGGTCCATCTCGTCTACTGTCAGCGAGGCGTAGGACTTTCGCGCAGCCTTTTTAGACCATAATGCCTGCAGCCGCTCGGACAAATCGTGATAGGATTCGGTCATGGGGACTGTCTCGACATCCAGAAATAGGATATTTGATGCGTTTTTCTTGTCCACTTGAGATAAAAATAAAGGTTTACCCTAAGTTATGTCAGGACTATTAGTTCGAAATTTGAGTTAACTTTGAGCAAATAAGAAAGTTATAAGCCATCAGTCCTTACAATTACTTTAAACTAATCAAAATAACTAAAACTCTCACCTTATGAGTTCTAACAAAAAATCTTCAAGCAGTCTTTGGTTCCTTCTAGCAATATTAGGATTGATAGGCCTTAGCGGCTTCTTATTCATGAAAAATGGTAACCTCAAGAATGAGCTTGTCATGCAGAATAAGCAGTTCACAGAATTACAGACAGTCAATACAGAACTGGACGCAGAATACCAAAGTGCTCTCGAAAGCATCGAAAGCTACAGAAATGAATCAAAAGAGCTGAACGAGATGATCGACGGTCAGAAATCTGAGCTCGCAGCCCAGAAAAAGAAGATCAACGGTCTAATCTGGACGAAAAAAGAGCTTAATAAAGCCCGAGAAGAGATTGCCTCCATACAAGGCATGACTGCAGGCTATGTGACACAGATCACAGACCTCAAATCTCAGATCGCTTCATTAGAATCATCTAACTCTCAGCTGAGAGAAGAAAAAACGGTCTTAATCACCAATCTTGATGAGCAAAAGATCAAAACAGCTGAAGTAGAAGAAGCGAAGACAGTATTAGTTAAGAACGTAGAGCAGAAAGAAACTGAAATCTCTAAGCTTAACAACATCGTCGATATAGGATCAGCGATAAAAATCAACTGGATGCAAGTCACTGGTCACCAGCTGAAAGATGATGGCACGCTAAAGAAGAAGAAAAAAGCGAAAGACGTGAATGTGCTAAGAATCTGCTACAAAACAGAAACTAACGTCGTCGCTGATGAAGGAGAAGAGACTTTTCACGTGAGATATATTAATCCTGCGGGAGAGACCATCGTTATTGAGGATTCTGGCTCAGGTATGATCACGAACAAGCTTACTGACCAAAAGGTGAAGTACACTACCTCTGGCTCTGTAGAATATAAAAACACTGATACTGAGTCTTGCATGGACTGGCATTCTAACTATCCCTTCACTAAGGGAGTGTATGCTGTCGAGATGTATAACAAAGGCTACTTGACTGGTAAAGGTGACTTCAAATTGAAGTAAGACTAAATAGAGTATTCAAAGCTCTTAAAAAGCACAGTTTGTGAAAACAAACTGTGCTTTTTTTGTTTAATAAAGGCGCTAAGCGCATACAACACCTATGTAAGCTTCGCGTGACTTATATTTGTAACTATGGCAAGAAAGAAAAATCCGATAGATAAAGATAAAATAGCTGAAAAAGCGAATCTGCTGCCTTATGCCTCATCAGTGGGTAGCGCGATCATCAAGCCGCTCGACAAAGGCAGAACGAAGGGCTTAGCCATGGATGCTATGTATGAGCAGACGGAGAGCCAGCTACACCAGATCAAGGAACAGGTAGAAACCCTAGTCAGGCAAGCGCAGCAGATACACGATAGAATCAATCTTTCTGAAAAAATTTACGAGGCGGATTCTGGGTTTAAACCCATTCCAAATAGAGACTACTATTTATATGATAGAGGAGACTCTGAGTGGGTCATCTCTATGATCAGTCCCGCAGAATGGGGCAAGTCTTTACCGTATGAATACTTAGCTCAGGTCCAACTACTATCGGACTCTACGTGGAAGGTTATTGATACAGCTACAGAACAGTTTACAATAGATATTGACCTATGATAGGATGGCACTTTTCCGAATATATACCAGAACCAGACGGTACGCCCTTCGAGCGACTCCTCAAACTCTTTCAGGAGCTTCTGGTGCACACCTCTGGAGATGTAAGTGAAGCTCTATCTTGGCTTACAGAGCTAGATAAACAGCATAAGCTCACGGACGAAGACTACGGCATAGCCGACTTCATCCAGGACCTCATCGATAAGGGATACATCTCTAATAAGCAGGCAGACTCAGGCGGCAGCTTCAATCCCACGGCTAAAATGGAGATCGCCCTTCGGCAAAAAGCTCTGGATGATATTTTTGATCAGCTGAGCAAATCTAAGCGAGGAAACCATACCACGACCAAACAAGGTAGTGGTGACGAATTCACATCAGAGATCAGGCCTTTTACCTTTGGAGATAAGCTGGATAACATTGCTATATCAGAGTCGCTCAGAAATGCTCAGGTCAATCACGGTGTAGATGAATTCATGCTCACGGAGAATGATCTACTGGTACATGAGACTTTCTACAAGTCGCAGACCAGTACCGTGCTGATGATCGACATCTCTCACTCCATGATTTTATATGGGGAAGATCGCATCACACCAGCTAAAAAAGTAGCCATGGCCTTGGCAGAACTCATCAAGACTCGGTACCCGAAGGATACTCTGGATGTGATCGTCTTCGGTAATGATGCCTGGCAGATAGAAATCAAGGACCTACCCTATCTAAAAGTAGGCCCGTATCACACCAATACAGTAGCTGGACTGGAGCTGGCCATGGATCTCCTACGCAAACGAAAAAATCCCAATAAGCAAATCATGATGATCACAGATGGTAAGCCCACCTGCATCAAGAAGGGCAAGAATTATTATAAAAATGCTTTTGGCATTGATCGGAAAATTCTAAACCGAACCTTGGGTCTGGCAGTGAAATGCCGCAAGTTGAAAATTCCGATTACTACATTTATGATAGCACGTGATCCGTACCTCGTCCAATTTGTCGACCAATTCACCAATGCAAATAATGGCAAGGCTTTCTACAGCTCACTCCAGGGTTTAGGCGAATTCCTATTCATGGATTACAAGCAAAACAAAAGAAGAAGAAAAAGATAACGCAGACTCACTCAGACAGATTAATCACCATATGACAGAGAAAGAAATTAAAAAGATACAGACGCTTGGTCAATTAAAAAAAGCGGGATGGACATCTATGACCATCAAAGATGAAATTAGAAAAAATCTAAAGGCAAATCTAAGTGCTGGGAAGAATTCCTTCGAAGGCATCATCGGCTTTGAGGATACTGTCGTGCCTGATATCGAGAGAGCCATCCTATCCAAGCACAACATTCTGCTGCTCGGTCTCAGAGGGCAGGCCAAGACCAGGATCGCCAGAATGATGACGACACTACTCGACGAGTATATCCCCTATGTAGAAGGCTCAGAAATAAATGACGACCCCTTAGCTCCCATATCACGTGATGCTATAGAGATACTGAAAGAACATGGAGATGACACGCCTATCGCATGGCTGCATCGTGATGACAGATTCGTGGAGAAACTCGCTACGCCTGATGTGAGTGTAGCTGACCTCATAGGAGATGTAGACCCCATCAAAGCCGCTAATCTAAAGCTACCCTACTCTGATCAGAGAGTCATCCACTTTGGGCTAGTCCCCAGAGCGCACCGATCCATCTTCGTTATCAATGAGCTACCTGATCTACAACCGAGGATACAGGTATCCTTGTTCAATATTCTACAGGAAGGAGACTTACAAATCAGAGGATTCAAATTGAGGCTGCCGCTGGATGTCCAGTTTGTTTTCACGGCTAATCCTGAAGACTACACCAATCGGGGTAGTATTGTCACCCCTCTAAAGGATAGAATAGAAAGTCAGATACTCACACATTATCCTAAGGACATAGCTACAGCCAGAGAAATCACAGAGCAAGAAGCTCAGATTAATGAAGATCAAAGCAATATTTACATCCCCGATCTTGTGTACGATCTTTTGGAGGATGTCTCGTTCAAAGCGCGCGAGAGCGAATTCATTGATGAGAAGAGTGGTGTATCTGCCAGACTCAGTATCTCAGCATTGGAAAATCTCGTCAGTACTGCGGAAAGACGAGCTCTGATCAATAAAGAGAAAAAAACCACTATCAGACTCACAGATTTTTGGGGTATCATCCCTGCTATGACGGGTAAGGTGGAGCTGGTCTATGAAGGTGAGCAAGAAGGGCCATACAGTGTCGCCCTACATCTACTGGGCCAGGCCATGAAAGATTTATTCATGTCAGTCTTCCCACACCCAGAAGAGGCGAATGGCCGCAAAGATCCATACGGTACCGTGAAGGCGTTTTTCTCAGGTGGAAACTCCATTGATTTAGAAAATGATGATTCAGACAAAGCTTACCTCAAGAGTCTCAAGACAGTGGCTGGCCTAGAGAAGCTGGTGACAGGTATGAAAGTGCCCAAGGAAGAAGTGCCTTTCTATATGGAATTAGTCCTGCATGGTCTGTCAGAATTCGAGTATATCAATAAGACCATCATCGACACGCAGGTCCATTATGAGGATCCTTTAGCTAATATGTTTGATGATTTAGGAGAGAACTAAATAAAAACAGCCAATTAGAAGGTGTCAATTATTATTTGAATAGAGACCAATATGAGTATTGGAAACACACTCATCTAACCATAGATATTTCAGAAGGAAGAGGGTCAAGTTTTTCTCTTGAAATACCATTAGGCGTAAGATTTATTATTCAATTTATTGAATCAATAGAGAATAATTTAGAGTGTACTTGTATAGCCTGTACAGGTTTAAGCTATTTTTCAAAACGAAAAATTAAAGCCGTCAGTTGCCATTGGATCTTTTAAACAACATCCGAAGTCTAATAGAATACTGCAAAAGAATCATCTGGCTTTCTTTTTACTCAGATATACTCATAGAACTACCGCTCTAAACTGAGCCAAACAGAAGAACACCAAAAACACTAAGATCTGGATCTGAGAATTGAGAAATTAACTCGATTAAATGACAATCGATTGAATGACAAGAAGCGAAAAAACTAAATGGATAAGGGCCAGAGCACTATGTCTACCCGTCTATTCTTCGCCCTACCCTCATATGTATCATTATCAAATTCTGGATTGGAGAGCCCATGATCTTTGATGAATACCTGATTAGCTGGGACCACCAGCTGCTCTACGATCTGAAAGACAGTCTCACTTCTCATGCTGGATAGGTATTGGTTATATCGTTTGCTGCCGATGTTGTCCGTGTGGCTGTGGATGTGTATTTCGTAATTCGCTAATAGCTCCGTCTCCAAAAATGTTTTGATCTCCTCCATCTGCACTTCATCGACTCCATAAGATCCGCCACCAAAGAAGACACTTTTTATTTTGTAGGGCGTACCATCTTGCGCATACAGCTGTTGTGCCTCAGACTGTCCAGTAGCGGAGTTGAGCTGCATCAGCAAAAAGAGAAAAATACATGCCAAGTGGAAGCTTTTCATTTGTGGCTGTGACACGATTTAGTTATATAAATTTCATAGTCTGCATTACATCATTTAATATAGGGTAATATTTAAAACTTATCTACCCCATCTATGCGGATATTCACTCTGATCGCCCTCTTTGTCTTGAACTCCTCTCTTTTCAACATAGATGTGACTGCTCAGGTAGATCATTGGGAGACAGTCCTCTTTCCTCAGGATGCATGTCGGTATATGAAGGGCTCAGCCCTCATCCCTGATGAGTGGACCCTGCTGGACTTCGATGATCAATCGTGGACTTCCGCTACTGGCGGTATCGGCTATGGTGATGGAGATGATGGTACAGTGATCAGCCCTGTCATATCAGTCTATGTCAGGTATAAGTTTACCATCCAGGACAGCTCGGTGATTGAAGCAGCGATGCTGCACGCCGACTATGATGATGGATTCGTGGCCTATATTAATGGTAAGGAAATAGCACGATCATTGCTCACTGGCAATCCGCCAGCCCATAATGCAGAGGCCAATGAGCTGCATGAGGCCACCTTATATCAGGGCGGTGTACCAGAGGTTTTTACCTATGAGAGAGAAGCTCTACGTGAATTCCTGCAAGAAGGCGACAATGTCCTGGCTGTACAGGTGCATAACTATGAGGGTCTATCCAGCTCGGACCTGAGTAGTAATTTTTTCTTCTCCGCAGGCCTTACCAATGCTGCTACTAGCTACCGACAGCCGCCATTTTGGTTTCAGTCACCCATCACTAACATCAGCTCCAAGCTGCCCATCATCAAGATTAATACCTCTGGCAGATCCATCACGAATGAGCCAAAAATCGACGGTACGATAGGCATCATCTGGAATGGCGAGGGCGCAGAGAGTGGCAGTAATAATGATTTTAATGAATACGAGGGAAACATAGCCATCGAGAAAAGGGGCCAATCTTCTCTTTCATTTCCCAAGAATGGCTACGGCTTTGAGCTTAGAGATGCAGAAGGAGAAGACCTGGATACGTCCTTCTTAGATTTTCCGAAGGAAGAAGACTTTATACTCCACGGACCCTACTCTGATAAGACCCTGCTGCGCAATGCCCTATCCATGCATCTCGCTAATCGGCTCGGTGGATATCACAGCCGCACCAGACATGTGGAGCTCTTCATCAATGATCAGTACGAAGGCGTATACCTGCTGATGGAAAAAATCAAACGGGATAAAAATAGAATAGACATAGCCAATCTAAAAAAAGATGACATCGAAGCAGACGAACTGACGGGAGGCTATGTCTTCAAGATAGATAAGGGGACGGCCGACTGGACTTCTAAATATGACATTGTCAATAAGCGCGGAGTCAAAATAGGCTTTCAGTACGTCACCCCTAATCGGAATAAGATTGTAGCTGAGCAAGCCGCATATATCCAATCATATGTCGATAGTGCAGAGCTGGCGCTGAGCCTTGGCGCATTTGGTGGTAAGGGCTTCGAAGAGTATGTGGATGTCCCCTCATTCGTCGATCACTTCATCATCAAGGAGCTGGCTAAAGATGTGGACGCCTACCGCATCAGCTCCTACTACTTCAAAGAGAAAGACAGTGAGGGCGGCAAGATGCATGCTGGCCCCGTCTGGGATTTTAACATTGCCTGGGGTAATGCTAATTATTGCAATGGTGATCAAGCGAATGGCTGGATGTATTCATTTAACTGTGATCTGGGCAATCCTTTCTGGTGGAATGCGCTGATGAGTAAAGATGCCTTTCGCGAGCAGCTGGCGTGCCGATGGACAGAACTCAGAGCTGGACCTCTGCATCAAGACTCTATCATGAGCTATATCGATGAGCAGAGCGCCTTCTTGGCTCCTGCGGCAGCTCGCAATTTTGAGCGCTGGCCGATCCTGGACCAATACGTCTGGCCTAATCCGAGAATACACTTCAGCTACCCCGCTGAGATCAATAACCTAAAGCAATTCGTCAGGTCCAGGCTGATCTGGATGGATCAAGTGATCTCTTCCGCATGCTTGACTAGTGCTACGGATGATGTAGCCATCGAAGTGGAATCGCTCCAGATATATCCGAATCCTGTCAGTGATATGTTGCATGTCCAATTTGAGCTGTTGGAGACTACGGATGTAAAACTATCCATTCATGATATTCTCGGCTCCACTCTATATCAAGATCGATATAGTGGGCAAGCTCTTGGCAGATTCGATACGGCGGTAAATACTTCATCCTTACTTTCGGGCAGCTACATTTTAAAAATTGCAACACCTACTGGCAGCACCGCTCTCCTATTCACAAAATAAAACGCGGGACCAAAAAAACTCTCACTTACCTAAACAGGCTGATAAGAATCTCCAGAAAACTGGTACCGCTTCGTACTACGTCCAGAGCTATAGCTGACGTAGTCGTCATGGACATACTCCTGCGTACCTGAGACTGCCATACTGGGCCCTCTCACCTCTCGGAGAAAGTCTTTCATCACACTGTCGGATAGCTTTATCAGATGGACTCTGAAGAGCTCAGAGCGCCTTAGGGCCACGTAGTACCAGTTACGCCTGTACCAGGCGATCGCCATATAGACAAAATCAAAAAACTTACCAATGGCGATGCCGATCCAAATGCCCTGATAGTCCATCCCCAGTGGAAATGCCAAATACCAGGACAGACTGATCGTCAATATATTCCTACCGAGGATACTACTGATCATGGCAGGCTTAGTATCCCCCGCTCCACGCATCATCCCGGTAGCGACTAATGCCACAGCATAGAGCGGCAGCACAGACATGGTGATGAAGAAAAAACTGATCGTACTCTTAATAATAATGGGATCTGCGGATGGATCAAATAAATTGATGATGGCCTTTGGCCAGATCAAGACTGGAGTCAAAAATAGAATCATGACAATCACACCCAACAAGATCATAGCATTACCCTTGAGGAATGCCGCCTTCGTCTGCCATCTCCCCAGTGCCTGCCCTATAAGTGATGT
Organism: uncultured Saprospiraceae bacterium; assembly: GCA_937929945.1. Lineage (GTDB taxonomy): Bacteria > Bacteroidota > Bacteroidia > Chitinophagales > Saprospiraceae > CALFUK01. The sequence continues at coordinate 5,391 of CALFUK010000177.1, read as the reverse complement.
GCCTGCCACATTGATACCCAGTACAGGCTGGAGCAGCAGTGACTCCACCTGGATGCCGATAGCAATCGTGGCTGCGCCAAGTGTCCCCAGCGTCGTGGCCGTGACCAGCTTTACGATGATGACATTAGCCACGTGTCTGAAAAAGCCCTGAATGCCCGAGGGCACACCGATGTTGAGGATATCCTTGATCATGAGCCAGTCAGGTCGCCAGCTGCCCTTTAGTATCTCGATCACATTCTTACCCGAATAAAAGAGCCACATGCCGAATACAGCCATCACCGCACGAGCAATCATAGTCCCAAGCGCAGCTCCCTCCACACCCAGAGCAGGCATAGGTCCATTCCCATAGATCAAAATGTAATTGAGCATCACATTCAAAAAGAAAAGTGCAAAAGTTATTTTAAGCGGTGTCATGGTATCCCCAGCACCCTGCATCAGCCGATTCTGAATGAAATTAATCAGGAGAAAAGGAGAACTGATAAATACGATCTGGAGGTAATCTACCGCTAATAAAATCGTTTTCTCATCACCTCCACTCTCCATGAATCTGACCAATGGCTCAGCAAATATATAGCCCAGCGTACCGAGAATAAATGAGAGGATCAGTCCAGATAGCAAGGACTGCCTGGTGACCACACTCATGCGACTTTTATCTCGTCCACCCTTAGCCTGCGCGATGAGACTCATAGCTCCACCTGCTACTGACATGACCGTGACAAACAGGAGAAAGCGGATGGTATTCCCAATGCCTATCGCAGCGATCTCCAGTGGACCTAATTGCCCTACCATGATGGTGTCCACCACAGTGATGAGTGTCTGCAGCAGATTACTCAGCAAGACAGGGAAAGAAAGAAAAGTTAATTGTTTAATTAAAGCTTTGGATATCATGTAGCAGCCGCAAAAATAGGAAACCTAACATCTACTCGGGATGAAAGGTTGTCATACTTCGCTGATTAAAGCTTTTTTAGGTCAAGCTGGCTATACAGTCAATAGGGCTCTATTATAGTGGGCCTGTAGAGCTACCCCTATTCATATGCTACCTTGTAGCCTGGTATTCTATACCAAGCTTTGGGCTCTATGTCACTTCGTATCTTTTGGATGAAATCGACTAAATCGTGATCAAGGCATTCAAACTGGATGCCGATGCGGTTCAGTCCATTGTGAAACTCAGAGTAAGGTTGGTACCCTTTATTCATGATCTTTTCACGCATGCGTAGCGCATTGCGCTGCCTCTTGAATGATCCCACAATAATCACGCAGCCTTGGTCTACGATTTCTTGTGTTAGCACGTCAGAATATTTTCCAAAGTCTTTCGTCTCATTGCCAGTCAAACCATCCACTGCACTAGCTACATCAGCAGCTGTCTCCTCGACTGCGTCCTGCGCTGTCTGTATGGGGCTCTTGGTCATACTACCACAGCCTTTGTATAATAGGAATGCCATCAATAAGAATAGGGCAATCAAGATCCAAAAAGGAAATCCTAATGTGGCCACCAATCCTTTCTCTGGCTCATCATATTGGTACGAACTTGACTGATACGGCTTATTTTCCATAGAGGTAGATTTTATCGGCTCTGCAGATGCTGAATTGACAGCTTCTGGAGCGCTCACCGTATCTAATGCAGAAACTCTACCAATTTTTTCAATCGGGGTCTTTTCTTCAGACTTTAACACTGTTGGGGTCGGTAAAGGACTAAAATTCAAGGATGGAAGAAAGGCGTAATCCTTATGAAAATTTTGCCCTAAACCACTGAATTCCAATTCACTATCATTATTTTTCAATAATTTACCAATGCCAAATATTTGCACTTGGCCATTTTGCTGCAATTTTTGTTTCAAATTCTTCACGTAGACCTGTAATAAGGCATCGGCTCTCTCAATACTGACTTTGAGCTGATTCGCTAAAAACACCACAAACTGGGTATCATCAGAAGCTTCTTGCGTGAATTTGATGGATTTGGATGGTGGGTGGATGCCGTGATCATTGTGAATGAATACGTCATTGTCTAATGTCAGGTAGAAGGACCCGATATCTCCGATGGAGACAGCCTCATTCTTAAACAGAAAGTTGGCTATGCATTTTGATATATCTAATTGCATACCTTTGACATTAGAAGGCCAAATTAACTAATTCCAAAGCAGTTAGTTCATGATGTCAGTTAAAAAATATCTTAAAATCGGCTCACAAGTCGTTGATAATCACATAGATAATCAGATAATACTCTTATGAAAAATAAAGATGCCGATCTATTCACTACGGGCTCAAGTCTTTATAGAAAAACGATATTTATCATATATCGGTATTGGCCTTATTGATGAACTATATGCTCAAATGATTTTTATATTACCATGCAATTGAAAAGAGACACATCAGATCAGTTATTCGAGGAGGCAAAGAAATATTTTCCAGGAGGGGTCAACTCTCCCGTCAGGGCATTCAAATCTGTACACGGCTCTCCCCTCTTCATTCACAAAGGAGACAAGGACAGAATCTATGACGAAGATGGTAACGAATTCATAGACTTTTGCTGCTCCTGGGGACCGCTGATCCACGGACACAATCATCCCGCCATCAGAGAGGCGGTAGCCGAGACGATCCAGCACGGCCTGTCCTTTGGCACACCCACCCGCAGTGGCGTCAAGATAGGCCAGCTCATCACTGAGAATCATAGCTATCTGGATAAGGTGAGATTCGTCTGCTCGGGCACGGAGGCCGTCATGTCAGCCATAAGACTGGCGCGCGGCTACACCGGCAAGACTAAAATACTCAAATTCGAAGGCTGCTATCATGGGCATGTGGACAGCCTGATGGTCAAGGCAGGCTCTGGCTTAGCTACATTCGGTATATCCACCTCTGCGGGTATACCAGAGGCTTTGGCTCAGGAGACTCTGGTCCTGCCCCTGAATGACCTTGCAGGTGTAGAGACATTGCTAGCCGAGCATCATGAGGACTTAGCGTGCATCATCATCGAGCCCATCCCTGCTAATAATGGCCTCCTCATCCAGGATACCTCTTTCTTAGTCTGGCTCCGCAAATTGTGTGATGATTACAAGATACTTTTGATCTTTGATGAAGTGATCTCTGGCTTCAGAGTCGGATTCGAAGGTGCTGCAGGACACTACAAGGTGGCACCTGACCTCATTACTTTTGGTAAGATACTGGGTGGTGGTATGCCTGTAGGCGCCTTTGGCGGTAAGGCAGAGATCATGGACCATGTAGCCCCATTGGGTCCTGTCTACCAGGCAGGTACTCTCTCAGCTAATCCTGTGGCCATCGCCGCTGGTATTGCCTCATTAGAGCTGTGCCTGCAAGAAGGCTTCTATGAAAATCTACAGTTAAAGACAATGGACTTTGTGCAGCGGATCACAGAGCACACCGCAGCTAAAGGCTATGACTTCTCCATGCAGCAGATCGGCTCTATATTCTGGCTCAACTTCGGTAAGCACCGAGTCATCACGTCTGATCAGATTAATCCAGAAGTGAATGACTTATTTAAGGTGTTGCATCTGGAGCTCCTGCAGAAAGGAATCTACCTCGGACCCTCTGGCTATGAAGTAGGCTTCATCTCCAGTGCTCATACCCAAGAGTCATTGGACATCACTGTACAGGCTATGTGCGATAGCTTAGACACTTTATATCGCTGAGATGAACGTATCCCGCATCAGGCTCATCTCTTATATCATCATGGCATACATGCTCCTGGCACTGATGTGGTGGACCTATCTGCTTTATAATAAAAATGAAGACGTCTATAAATATCAGATCGAATACATTCAGGCTGTCGGGGGCAATCAGGATCAAGCTGAAATAACGGCTAAGTACAGCCGCCAGCGCTATATGATCATTGGAGAAGGCATTGTCCTCGCTCTGTCACTCATCACGGGCCTGTGGCTCATCAATCGGGCCGCCCACCGAGAAATAGCCGTAGCCGAAATGAAAAACAACTTTTTAGTCTCCGTGACCCATGAACTGAAGTCTCCCCTGGCATCCATCAAGCTCGTCTTAGAGACCCTACTCCACAAATCGAAGCTGACATCAGACCAACGTAAAAAGGTGAGCCAAAACGCGCTAAATGATACGCATCGATTAGAATCGATGGTAAATAAACTGCTCCTCACCGCCAAAATAGAACAAGACTATCTATATAATTTTGAGCCCGTACAGCTCAAATATTTCCTATCCTATATCATCCATAATTATCCCATAAATCAGGAAATCAGAAACATCTCACTGGACTGCCCACCAGAACTATCAGTCGAAATAGATCAAGAATCAATGAAGTCGGTCGTGTACAACCTCATCGAAAATGCACTAAAATACAGTAAAAAAGATGACAGCATCAGATTCGTTGTAGAAGACGAGGGTAAGAAATTCAGCTTGTCCTGCATTGATAACGGACCAGGCATCAGCCCGCAAGAAAAAGCAAAAGTTACGAATAAATTCTACCGCATCGGCAACGAAGAATTTCGAAAAACGGAAGGCTCTGGACTCGGACTCTTCATTGTGAATACCATCATCCACGCACACAGCGGCAAGCTCAAAATAAAAGACAATCATCCATCTGGTGCCATCTTTACCATCACCCTGCCACAGCAGCAAAATCTGGTCAGTGCATGAGAATCCTCCTCGTAGAAGATGAAGTAAATATCAAAGATGTCGTGACCCTCAATCTCGAACTGGAAGACTATGAGGTGGTATCGACAGAGAGTGGAAAGGAAGCTCTGCAGCTCTTTGATCAGCAGCACTTTGACCTCATCGTGCTGGACGTCATGCTACCAGACATCAGCGGCCTGCAGGTCTGCGAAGTCATCCGCCTGAAAAATAAGAACATCCCCGTCATCATCGTCTCGGCCAAAGATACCTCCACTGACCGCATAGCCGGTCTGAAATACGGAGCGGATGACTATCTGGTCAAACCATTTAACCTCGAAGAGCTCCTCATCCGCGTAGAGAAGCTCATCAGCCGCGCCCAGCCCGAAAGAACAGAGGACATCTCCGAGTATCACTTCGGCAATAACTATGTGAACCTGATCAGCTACGCAGCCAAAGGCGTCGATGGCGAATTCCAACTCACTAAGCGAGAAGCCCTCTTATTAAAACTCTTCATCGAACGGAAAAATGAAGTGCTCTCTCGCCAGCAGATCCTTCAAGTCGTCTGGGGCTACGACGTCTACCCTTCTACCCGCACCATTGACAACTTCGTACTGTCACTCCGCAAGTACTTCGAAGAAAACCCCCGAGAACCGCAGTTCTTTCATTCTGTGAGAGGCGTGGGATATCAGTTTATTGGTGGATGATTTGATGATGTGTTGATGCGATGATGATAAAAAAAGCAGCGTCATTCTCAATTAATTTTAAAATCTGAATCTGCGGGAGGCAGCGGTATTTTGA
>CALFUK010000176.1 GCA_937929945.1 uncultured Saprospiraceae bacterium | reverse complement strand
TTCTTGCTTATAATTCATCGCATCAATAGATATGAACTTACCTATGACTCTTACATAATTTGAATTATCAGCTGCGAATGTTAGGATACTTACATTTTTCATAATGATCTATTTTATAGTTGATTGGTGATGCAAATGTATGTTCAGCTACACATCTAATATGGACACTTTCGGAGTTTGGTAGGAATCTTCCGATTTTCGGTAATCAACACAAAATCAATGACTTAGGCCCGAATACCAAAAACCGAGCAAAACAAACCAAAAACTGGGAAAGCAGTACCAAACAAATAAACAAAGTCAGATCTACTAGCGATACACACTACTTTGCATCATATAATGACAAACAAAATGAAACTTAATCTCACCCTACTTTTACTTCTGATCCTCATCACAAATAACTTAGCATTTCCACAAGACATGAGTGATGGCTTTCAAATGCTGGAAGTCAAGCAATATGAACAAGCTGAAGTCTTCTTTAAGGATATTATATCCGAGTATCCAGATAACAAAACGGCTTCTATATGTCTAGGAAGAGCCACTGGTCTCCGAGGAAAAGCAGTACAGGCAAATAAACACTTCCAAAATTTATTGAAAGAATACCCTGAAGATCAAGAGATCATGATCAATCTGGCTGAATCATTATTGTGGAATGGGGAATATGAAAAGGCTGTCAAGACATACCAAAAGATCAAACTAAGAGATGCCAAATCCATAGCCGTCTTACTCGGTCTATCCAACGCCCTGGCTGCTAATGCTAACTATGCAGCAGCATATGTGGAGATCAAACAACTTAGCAAGCAATATCCCGACAATAAACAGATTACTTCTTCATCGAAAAGCATCACCTTAGCTTATGCTCATCAATTGAAAAAAACTAATCGTCTACTGGAAAGTCAATCTATCTTAACAGAGTATCTCAAACAATATCCTGAAGATGCTGAAGGGCTAAAATCGTCAGCTTATATACACATGGCGATGGAAGATGTGATCAATTCTAAAAAGAAATTCGAAACACTTTTAAGGCTAAACACACAAAATGACCAGGCCCTCTTAGGGCTCGCTTCTTTATCTTTATTTGCTAAAGAAATAGAGAAAGCCATAACATATTGTCTCCATCCAGATGTGATGCAAGCTTCTGAAGTAGATAAAGGTGCTAAAACCCAACAATTAGATATTCTATTCGGCGCCTACTTAGAATCAGGCAAGTTAGTGCTAGCCACAGAGACACTTGAAGACCTTAAGGCATACATCAGCTCTGATGCATACTTAGAAAAATTAATCTATGTGCAACTACAAAAAGAGAACTACACAGTAATCCCCGAACACCTTGATAACATACAAGATAACGACAGCAAAAAAAGGCTCTCACTAAGCTACTACATGCATCAACGAGATTATAAGAGTGCCAGGCAAGTCTTGGATCAAATGAGTCCATCACAAATGAAAGATAAGCAGGTAAAACATGTAGCAGAAAGACTAATGGCTGAAGAAGCCTCATACATCTCAGGAGTCGTAGATCATAATCAGGACAATGGTGGCTATGCTGCGAGTGTCTTATCTATCAGCTACAAAGGAGCAAAAACAGCTACCATACAGCCAGTGCTTCGCATATTGGCATATCAACTAAATCAAGGTGAAAAAAATAGTTCATTCAGACGACAACAAGTCTCTGCAGGAATAAATATACGCCTGGGCAAAAAACATACGACTGGATTATCTTTCGGCTATCAGATAGAAAAATATAATAGCTTCAATAACGAAAATCAACTCACTTATCGATTGGCTCATGAATGGACCATCAATAACAGGCAATTCATAAAAGTCAATTTAGAATCAAGCCAACTACCCATGAATTATGAATTAATCAAAGAACAAATAAATCAAGACATTATCCAATTAGAGCATCACATCATTAGCAAATCTAATCTAGGCAGCTATACATCTATGACATTTAATAAATTGAGTGACGATAATCTTGGATTTAATTTTGTCAATAGCTTATACTACAATATCAGTAGCTTGCCACTGGTTCAGATCGGGCTCAACACAAATATCCAATCTTATAAACAGTCAGCTGAAGACTATTTCTCTCCAGAGTTACTATATTCACTAAGCTCATTCGCTAAAGTATCAAATGAATACATTCAAGATAAAAAGTGGGCTTATAACGCCATGATATCTTTAGGAAAACAAAGCTCTCCCACAAAATCCATGAGCCAAATCACTTATAACGTATCAAGCGAAATCGGATATCACATTACTCAGAACACCAAGTTTGCAGCCTATGGTGAGTTCTCCAAAAGCGATCGAGCAAATCACATAGATTATATGAGATATCAAGTAGGAATTAGACTGAGCCACAGTATGACTAAGTAAGCATTCGGATCCTAAGAATCTAATTGATGATATTTAGACTGCGGAGCAAAATAGGCTTATAAGCTCTACTGATTGGAATCACCTTCCCTTCGATGACTAAGTTGTTATCTTGTATATCCTTAATTTTTTCCAAATTGATGATGTAAGATCGATGCACTTTTAAGAACCCTGGATATTCCAGTCGAGCATCCAAGGCCTTCATTGTACCATACATGATGTAGTTTCCTTGTAAGGTCTTGATGCTGATATAATCGCCTACATTCTCAAAGTACAATATCTGATCATATGCTATTCTGATTAATTTCCCATCATCCTTTACATACATTTCCCGCTGAGCGCTAAAAGCAGCCACAGAATTCATCTTATCCCTTCGTGCCAGTACTTTATCTATAGAAGCAGAAAATCTAATTGGCGTGATCGGCTTTTTCAAAAAATCAGTAACATCATATTCATATGCGTCAAATGCATAGTCTGTATTTGAGGTCGTAAATACAACCTGAGGTAAATAAGGCAGTTGATCTAAGAGCTCTATTCCTGTAAGCTCAGGCATCTCTATATCAAGCAGAATGAGCTCTATTTTTTGTTCCTCTAATTTTTGTAAAGCGGCTTTTCCATTTTCAGCAAGACCAATGAGTTCTATGTGTTCACTCTTATTACAGTATCTCTCTAAGGATGTTCGAGCCATGACTTCATCATCCACAATTAAGGTTGTAATTTTCATATTTAGTTTTAATCTATGCTCTTGAGTTTGATAATTCTTTTCTTTATGCTTACTATGCCACCTTTAAGCAAGTCTAAAATATAGCTACGTTTTTCAAAGACAAGCTCGTTTCCCGAGCTTGCCCTATTCTCAATTATTTTAACCTGAGCTGCTATCTTTTGAAGGCCTACCATTTGATATGTTGGCTTAATTTTATGACAGACCTGGCTTATCTGATTCAGATCAGACAATTGAAAAGCATGCTCCAAATCTTCAATATCCTTTGGAATTTGGTCAACAAATAATTGAAACATGTCCATCATGTAATCTCTATCATCTCCATAAAACTGTGCAATTAAAACTTCATCTACCTGACTAAATTCATCTACTAAATCAAACCCTTCATTTGCCAAATGGCTACAATACTCTTTTATGACAAGATATAGCTGTGATGGATTAAATGGCTTTGATAAAAAACTCTGCATCCCCGATGATATCGCCTCCTCCTTCTGAGATAATAGTGTAGAAGCTGACAATGCTATGATGGGTGTCTCGATATTGAGCCCGCTTAGTCTGATGCGTCTAGTCGCTTCATAGCCATCCATTTTAGGCATATGGATATCCATAAATATAAGATGATACTGATTTTCCTTCGCTAATTTGACAGCTACTTCACCATCCACAGCTATTTGAAATGTGATATCCTTTTTCTCCAGCAGACGACTAATGTATTTCTGATTCATCGGATTGTCCTCAGCTACCAAAATAGACAACTGTTCTAATCTATATTCTGACAACAAGTCTATTTTCTTCATCTTAGACCGATTCTCAGCTAACTGAATGCGAAGGTTCATAAAAAAACTTGTCCCTTCCCCTAAAGTACTAATCACCTCCAACTTTGTATTAAGCTTAGAAGCTAACTTTTGGCAAATAGACAATCCAAGTCCGGTACCGCCATAAATCTCATGTATTCGGTCATTGGCTTGTTCGAATTCATGAAAAATTACTTGTAGCTTATCTTTTGCGATACCGATACCAGTATCAATGACAGAAATACGGATTAAATTCTTTTGGCCTAATTCATCAATTCTTAATGTCACACTGCCTTTTTTCGTAAACTTCAAAGCATTATGAAGAAGGTTCGTCACAATCTGATGAATCATCTTTTTATCACTTCTCATCCACAAACTCTCGAAATCAGGATGTTCAAAAAGAAGCTGTACATCTGGGTCACTACTTCGGATTCGAAGAGATGAAACACAATTATCCAAATGCTTGACTAAGTCAAACGCCTCTTCGACTAATTCTAATTTACCCGATTGAATTTTGGATAAGTCTAAGATATCGCTGACTAATGATTGAAGCATGTCAGCAGCATTATTAATGAGCTCTATATATTCCTTTTGCTCATCTGTTACCGAAGTGTCCGAAAGCAAGTGAGACATACCCACAATAGAATTCATAGGCGTTCTAATTTCATGCGTCATGACAGCCAAAAATTTCTGTTGCTCCTTTTGTGTTTTTTCAGCAATCTCTTTAGCACTGAGCAATTCAGTCTCAAGTCTCTTTCGCTCAGTTATATCATAATGAATAGCGATAGAACCAATAACTTCATTTTTAATGTTGTAGATAGGGGACTTACTGATTAAGACATTAATCACCGTTCCGTCTCTCTTAACGAGTCTAACATCATATACATTAGTGCTTCCTGAATTAAGCGACTCTTTGATGGATGACTCTATAGGAGAATCGTCTGTATGTAAAAATAATTCGGATGGAATGACACCTAACAATTCCTTGTCACTATACCCTATCATCTGCTGAAAAATAAGATTAGAATAAGTCACTCTACGCTCACTATTTAACTCTATCAATCCTAATTGCAGATTTTTCAGAATACCTCGATACTTATGCTCACTTCGCTCTAAATGCCTCCTTGCAATACTCAGATCACTTTCTACTGCCTTACGCTCTGAAATATCACGAGAAATTGCAGAATAGTATACTCCAGAATCATCATCGACAAAGGTAATATTTGTGCCCGCCCAAATTACTCGCTTACTCTTAGTCATGACTGGAAATTCGATGTAGCCATTCTTTTTTTTCGATTGAAGCATTTCAGTGAAAAAGAATGTCGCATGATCAAGAAAATCAGGATGCACCAACTCTGCTACTGTCATTGATAGCAATTCAGCCTGAGTATACTCTAACAGCTCGACTGTCTTCTTATTCACATAAATGAACTGTAGTTGTTCTGTGAAATTATATATGCTATCCGTAGCTCCATCTATAAATTTTTTATACCGTTGTTCCTTTTTCTCTAACTCGCTGGACTTATCAGCTACTTCCCCAGTAAGCTTATCGTTAGCTTCCTTAAGCAATTGATTAGCATGGAATAACTCAAGAGCTTTTTGCTCTAATATTTGTTCTGCCATTTTTCGAGCTGATAGCGCCCTTTTAAGCTTCTTCTGTAACAGCTCTATCTCGGACATACTGCTTACTTCAAGATTTTGAAAAGTACTTTTGACCCATCCTCTTCTAAATTTTCTACGATGACTTCAGCATCTTCTTTATAATATTCAAGACCTTTCTCCAACAAGCCTAATGCAAATGTTGACATTTTCCTTTCAGATTCATAAACTAGATGCAAGCGCTTCTCATCTTTTAGTATCGTTCTGAACTCTGGCAATTGTGCATCAGGATATAGCTTTAAGACTTCTACATGTATATAGTCTTGTATTGAACTAAAAAAATCAAAAGCATTATCTGCAGCATGAAAAAAACTAGGGTACTTACTTAGAAAAGTATCGAAGAGGTATCGACCAAAACTATGGAGTAAATCAGGAACAGGTATATTCTTCTTCTGACTCAAAGACACTATAAGCTGTACCATTTCTGCATGAGGATAGGTACCTACTGCTGTGTATATCCCCTCTGATTCCAACTCACAATCTTCGATGATTTCATCAACCAGTTCGTATCCATACTGGCCTTCTACCATTTCAAAAAACTCAGTGAACACCATACCTTTCATAAACCAAATTTATTTGCGTGAGAAGCAATAACAGTACACTATTACCTATTAAAATGATGCAGGAAAGGATAATTTATACACAATATAGCTGAAATATAACTTATTACCCAATTATCATAAAGGCTTATCAAGATCAGTAAGAGCTTGATTTGGCTCATACAAGCTATTGATCAAAAAACATCGATACTACCTTTAGTTTAGCAATCCGAAACACATTCTATCAGGGAACATTTAGTAAAATCCATCTTTGTCACTAAGACACAATCTAGTCTGTATTGAGTATAATCCAGCGCTTCCTCCATCAATAATGTAACTTTATCGAACTGGATTAAGCGGATAAATATATGATTGCTTATGAGTAATTAGTAAGAGTGGAAAGACAAGCCATTCTCATCTTGACTGAGCTCATGCAGCTCACTACAGTCTAGGCTTTACCCTGATTCTCATATGAGGTTTTCTGGCTCTATAGGTTTTTGCTCTTCGTTTAATGGTCTTGATGACATCGTAGATAGATGCACTCCCCGACGTATCACAGTAATTCGATTCATCAACGATGGATTCGCATGATCTCATAGCATCTATGTGGTACAATAATGAAGTCTGCGCAGCGGATAGCTTTACGATATGAGGCAATGTGGACCTGACTCTCCTAACATCGCTGTATGATTGTGCCTGAAGCTCATCCATAGGCCGCTTATTCTTATGCCTGGCAAGGTCTCTATCCTGACTCAATATTGAGGCCATTCCTATAGGCTGCCCATAGAGCTGATGGCCATACATGAATGGTAAATAAATGAATAACAGGAATTGGAAATAGTGGGCTTCAATCTTCAATAAAATGCTTTCTTTCATAACAGCGAAAGAAAAAATCACCCTACCTAATGTCTTATAAAATTTCAATAATAATTATTATACTGCTAATTATTAAGGGTATACTCTCATTCAAAACTCCAGTCGGAGCATGAGCTGAGCCGACCGCTTGATTAATTCTTTGTCTACCACTAATATATCCGCTTCAGCAGTGGGACTAAAAATGTAATTTTGATTATACCGACGTGAAAATATATTTTCCCGATTCAGCACATTGATGACTGAGAGACTAATTTCAGCATTGGTCGAGCCATTATAAAAGGCATGCTTATAAGCTATACTCATATTCAATCGACTGTAGTCAGGCAGCCTCAGATTATTGTATGCATCAAAGTCATACTCAAAGTAGAATAAGGGATTGTCACCATTGTCGACTTCGATCAAATCACCCAGAAGAGGCAGTGAATAAGGTAGCCCTGTCTTATACTGGTACGAAGTCGTAAAAGTCCAGTCGCTGAGTTGCAAGCTATTTATCCAATTAACGCTATGCGTCTGATCATTATTCGCCGGAAAAAAATCAGTCGACAACGTGGGAAAAGAAAACTGATTAGAACTATAGGAATAATTAATCCAACTATTGAAATTAGACCAGCTCTTTTTTAGAAGAACATCCACACCTTTAGCTTGTGAAGTGCCAAAATCATAGAAAAATACTTCAGAATTAAAAGTGGAAGAAAGGCTGGATAGATTATTTACCTGATGACAATAGGCTTCTACATCTATCAGCCATCCATGCTGACTGTATACGCCACCCAATGTATATTTATTGATATTGAGTTGCTTCTCTTCCTCAGGATCATTGAGCACCCAGTAGGCATCCAAGACATTAATATAGCCGAGCTCCAGATTCTCCACCTGTCTGATAAACTGATAAAACTTGCCGGTAGAAGCTTTCAGCTTTAAGCCAGGTGCTACACTATACTGTATATTTATTCTGGGTGAAAAATAATTCTTTTCATCAGCTTCATAGTAGCTAACCCTCATCCCACCAGATATCGAAAGTCCATTCTTAAAATAACTGATCGAAGTAACTATATTATGAAATCTACCACTAAGAATATCATCAAACTCTGAACCTAAAAATCCATTATTAAATAGAAGAGATACATCTTTAGATTCAAAACTATAACCGAAATCAAATTCGACACTATTTTGATCTGTCCAATGATTCATCACACCAAATTGCAGATCTTTTACTTGATTATTCAGTTGTATGAAATTAATTTCATCCTCAGCAAAAGTTGATCTGTATTCATTCATAAATTGGTAATCAGACTGAGCCACATACATGGTAGTCTCGAGATATGGCGACCAGTCAAAATGTAATTTAGAACTGAGTGCCACATTATCAAAGTCTTGCTGATCTCGCTCATCTAATGCAACAAAGACTTCCTCTCCAGCATCTGTGATTTCATCAAGATAGCTGTAGGTCGTTTGATAATCATATTGATTCTTAGATTTCAGAAGGGAAGTCGTGAGTTTTATTTTATCTGACAGTTTAATTTTGAGTTTACTACTGAGATCAAAATAGGTCAGGCTTTGGTCGAACACATCAAAGTCAAGTCGATTCATTTCATCGATATCAACAGCTGATTTTTGAAATAATTTTTTGGTATAATTTTCAAGTAACTGAGAATTATAAAGCTGATTAATGGAGTGTCGCCCAGCTATGGTGATCGATGCCCGATCAGCATAAAGCGGTACGTCCAGATAGAGGTGAGCCTCAGACAAGGTAGAACCTACGCCTCCACTGATACGACTGCTGATCTCATCATTCATGGAGATGTCTATGACACCCCCTACTCGGCTCTCATACTTTGGATGGTATACGCCTTTATACACCTTCACTTCGTCGACAATAAAGGGATTGATACCTGAGATAGAGCCATATAGATGACCAGGATCATAGATGGAAACATTCTCCCACAAGATTAGATTCTGATCAGGTGTAGAGCCTCTGATCGACAGTCGAGAGGCGCTCTCATCAGTAGACTGGATACCTGGTAAGAGCTGTACCGTCTTAAGCACATCATGCTCCTGAAAGCTTGTCAAGTTTTCCACCAAATCCAGATTGATCTCTGTAGAGCTATAGCGCTTACCCTCAGTGATGCCCTGAATGATGTAGTCGGAGATTACTATTTCAGAACCTAATATTTCCAAGTCTGGCACCAGATATATGTCTTTACATTTTCCATCAGAGAAATCATCCGCCAATAAAGTCTGAGATATGAAGCCGATATAACTGATGACAAGCTCTTCATTTTTCGCTGCATCAACGGTAAAATTAAATTTACCTTGTTCGTCCGTCTCTAAGCCTTTATTTGTCCCTGAGATGCTGACATTCACATAACTTAGACTCTGGTGTCCCTCTTCTGTTAGTACCGCCCCACATATCTGATACCTCTGTGGCCCTGGATCAAGGATAAGAATAAAATCATCTGTCAGCTCGTAGGTATAAGGAGTAGGCCTTAAGATTTCTTTCAACGCAGTACTGACATCAGTGACATCTCTTGGCAGCTGAGCTGAGTACTTACTCAGTCGATCAGCATCATAATTGATCTTCAATCCAGAAGTCCTTTCTATTCGCTGGAATATCTCTGTGAGGCTCACAGATTTACTAGAAAGGTCAGCTGCCTGAGCGCTGAGCATCTGGTAGCTCAAAGTGCATAGTAAGCTGAGTATCCAATATCTGATCATAGAGATGGGCCCTACTTAGAGATGATGACTTGATTCGTTTCGGTGAGCTCGTATTGTAGTTTCATGGGCTTACACACTTGATCCAGCGCTTGATTCAAGTCTCGATGGGAGAATGCTCCAGAAAAGTGCCTATCTAAATCAGCAGTCGATATCTGAACATCAAATTGTCTCTCCATCTCCGAAAAAACATCTCGTAAGGGTTCGCTCCTAAATCTCGACACACCTGTCGTCCAGTAAGGCGCCTCATTAGTGATCTGTTCTAGTCCCGAGAATTGACCATCCACGATACTGACGGCTCTCCCTTTTGCCAAAATCACCTTTTGTCCACCATGCTCGACTTCCACCTTACCTGAATAACATTCTACCTCTAAGTGATTGTCTCTGCTTTTCACATTGAAGCTGGTACCGAGTACCTGCACATGTCCGTGTGGTGTATTCACCCTGAAGCTCGCACCTGGTCGCACGTCGAAATATGCCTCTCCCTCTAAGCTAAGTTCGCGATTTTCGTTCCAGCTGCCAGCTGCATAGCTAATCGTAGATCCAGCATTGAGCTTGGTGATGGTCCCATCTTCAAAGCTGTGATTTACTTGATCCGCATAAGGAGCTTTGACTATATCCGCTGTATTAACTTGAAGTAAGAATATAGATCCAATGAGTATAGCGACCGATGCTGCTGCAGCGACTAACCACAGACGCCTACTCTTACCAGCCTGCAGCTTTTGCGGTGTGCGCGTCAGCACATGTGACTGATAGGCTTGCTCCAGATTATAGGGCATCAGTTCCAGCTCATCAACATGCTGTATGATTTGCTCTAGTTCTGCTGATGTACCAGAGTCTTGTAATTCTTGCCGCTCTGCGGGTTCTAATTCTCCAGAAAGCCACCTGGCAAACAGGGTTTCTTGGTCCATGGTATTTTTTAGTTCATTAGTATAACAAGAGTTCTAGGGTTTACCCTACACTTTATGATGTACTTTTCGCAGTGCCTGGAGAGCATTGTGCATTCTTTTTTCGACTGCCTTGACACTCAGGCCTAAATCTTCTGCGATTTCACGATATTTCTTCTTATCGATCCGGTTCATCAAGAACACAATTCTTTGATTCTCTGGTAATGCCTGTATGGCAGATTCTAAGCGATTTTTGAATTCCTTCTCTTCCAATATGAACTCTGGTGACTCGCTCAGTCTATTCCTGTCTTGCTGATTGATAAATTTTAGCTTCACTTTATCGTGTTGAATTTGATTCAGAAAAAGTCGATTCACTATAGTATAAAGGAATCCTTTGGCTTTCTCTAACTCTACTTTAGCGCAGTTCTGCCATAGCTTACTGAATGCATCCTGCGTGAGGTCCTCAGCCTGTGCCATATCGCCTGATTTGTAGTATATAAAATTACGTACTTCAGTCGCACAAGACATGAATACCGATTGAAACACTTTTTCTTCGCACACTCCTTTTGACATCGGTTAAATATAAGCCTATTGTGTCACTATATCATATCAGTAGATAAAGAAGTGACACCAGAATACAGCATGATCAGTACGACTCAGCTCTGATTCAGATCAAGACGAGATATAGGTCGCTTTAGTCAAGTAAATAGCGATGAAAAGCCTAACTGTTTCTTTTCCGAGAGCTGAATTCTTAGATTTAAGATTTAAGATTTAAGATAAATGCAAAGAAGTGTCCTGATATAAATGAATCTACGAAAGGTCTGTAACCTAGATCATTAAGGCACCCAAAGGCATGATTGATCGTAGCTATTTGCTGACAAACATTCAGTTCCAAATTATAAACATATGAAAGACTTGAGCGAGCGCCTCCATAACTTATCCGATAAAAAACAAGAACTCCAGCACCTACAGTCACACCTGGCAGAGATATCCAGCACCCTCACCAGCAGAATCAGAGAAAGAGAAGAATTGGAGCAAGAACTGGAATCCATGGATGAGATTCTCACTCAGCCATCGCCGCCACAGCTATACAATATACTCAGCCGGTTCTTAGCAGTCCCGCAAGGCAGCCAGGCCTCTGACGAAATCAAAGAAAAATACCTCATCACACATCTCGAGCTACAGAACTGCCAAAAGCGAATCGAGCTAAAAGAATACGAGATCAAAATCATGAAACAAAAGATCGCTGCCTTCAGTGGTGTGGAAGAGGCGTACCAACAACTCTTCAATGAAAAAAAGCAGCAACTGAAATTCAGACACAAAGACATAGCTGGTGAGATCATATTGTTAGAATCTGCGCTCAGGCATCAGATCTATCATCAGAAGCAAATACTGGAGGCTCTTGAAATTGGCAATACACTACAGACAAGTTTAACCAATTTATATGATGGGATCGAAGAGATCATACCTCAGGTACACACACACATGCCTCCAGAATATGCCGGTCACCCAGGAGATCAACTGTCTAAGACTCAACGCAATAAAACACATGAGCTGACACTGCTGGTCCAGACCATTGATAAGCTTTGCATTTCATTCGCAGAAGAGCTACAGGATGTGGACAAAGAATACCAATTTCAGCACATCTTATTCTCTAACACGACGACAGAGTTTTTGGAAAAATTCTACGCTGGCTTTGTATCCGACTTCATCAGAAGAAGAGGTAAGCGAATCTCTCTCACCCACATCGATAATACTTTGAAGCAGGTCAGAAAATTAACAGTCATGCTGGATAAAGAACTGTTAGAATCTAAAGAAATAGAATCCACACAAGAACAAAAACTGAGGCTGCTGGTGATGGGGCGGGAGATCTATTAGTCATCAGTAGATAAGGTTTACACGTGATATCGACTGACATAATGGTGAGCACTGAGTTATTGCCTCTGATCCATCAAGTGCATTCCATCTTCTTGGTTGTCTTATTATTTTATTTATGGATGCGGTAGGCCAGTGATATATCAACCTCTGTTAATAACCTTACATGCATTTCACTTGTGGAATAATGAAAGATAATGATCTACAAGACATTTCTCACTCTGTAATACAACGTATGATCCTTATCTTATAAATTTTTCAATCAGCCAAAAAGTACCTAAATCATGAAGTATTTATTCCTGCCCATATTCCTCATGCTTTTCACTCAGCTCTCCATTGGTCAAAACTGTAATCTCTACGATTCCGAAAATTTTGAAACGGACTTAGGCATATGGTCTTGCGGCATATTTTGTACGCGGTCCATGGATGTGCCTGGTATAGCTGGAGGTACATACTCCATCGCACTACAAAGTAATAGCGTCACTCAGTCTACCCTCATTTCTGATGTCTTTGATATGACTTTTTTTGATTCTGTCAGAGTAGAATATAATCTATACACGACTAATTTAGATGGCACGTTTGAACACTTATACATCGACTTATCGAATGATGGTGGGACGACCTTCTCGCCAGTGGTCACCAATACCTTTACCAATCCCTTTAATAATGCATGGTCCCAGACTCAAGTCAGCATCGCCTCAAGTAATTTTGGTCCATCTACTGTCATCAGGTTTAGATCAGACATTTCAGGAAGTGATCGGATATACCTAGATAATGTATCGATCAGTAGATGTACACAGTCCTTATCGCTGTGCTCAGATGGAATTAAAAATGGTGATGAGACAGGTGTCGATTGCGGAGGCTCTTCTTGCGATATTTGCCCCTGTGATAATGTAACCCTGACCATATTTAATGTGGTGAGTGACCAGACTAAACACCTCAAAAATACGGTGACGACATTCGATAATGGATCCATCAGTAATAACGTGACGGTCAATTACTACGCTGAAAATTCTCTGGAGCTAAGGCCAAATTTTTGCATCGACCTAGGTGTCACCGCATTGTTTGACATAGACTTATGTCTGGCAGAAATTAATGCGCAAGACAATTCACCGCGCAAATAAAATAAGATAGTCCCTTCCGTGGACAGTTATAAAGAGACTGTCTTAGGCCAGCCAGTGAATTGCTGAGCCGTAGCCTGAGTCACATCAACATCTCGCGGCCAACACTCGAAAGTGACATCATCTTCAGTCAGATCAAAACGGATGATGCCATAACCAGATCCTCCTGCTGGGTTCTCGGGATTGACATAGGCATGCATGGTGATCTTATTATGAAAGCCATCTAAATACTGACCCGTCCATGGTAGTAGCTCATTCCCACCTATACCCGCCTGCTCATCCTCAGGCCACCACCAGCGACTGTAGTAATTATTCACTATGGCTGGCACGATGAATGCCCATGGTCCGTCATCATACTCATCTATACCATGCTTAATCAGAGTCGCTAAATGCTGATCTCCAGCTATGTGGACTGCCCCAGCTTTTCTGATCACGGCTAGCGCCTTATTGCGACCGGTCTGTGGCCAGCCATTAGAATCAAGATCCGCATGCAGCCGATTGTCTTTGTTACCATGAATATGCGCACCGCCGCAAAATCCAGTTTGGGACAGCACAGCTTTAGCCGAGACTCCTGGTTTGGCTCGTGCCCATTGATCCAAGAATGAAAGCTGCCTGTCACCCAATAGAACCAGGCCTTCCAGATCGATACTGGCGGGATCATAGGCTGGATTTCGAATGTGGTCAGGCCTTGGGCCTTGCTGAGGGATCTTGCCCTTCGGACCAGACTTAAACTTTCTGTCCTCAATAATCGCAAAGTCGACACCACCCACTTGTAGGCTGGTGTAGTACACCTTGATACCTCTTTCGATCGGCGTCGGATCGTAAGGATCAGGCAGGTGTGAAGTCTGCGCCCGCTCTACCATTTTCACGTAGTCGACATCAAAGAAATAGCCGCCATCATTACCAGCCATGGATGAAGCCTGCTTCCCACTTTCTCCCCAGATATTCCCCTGGCCGATGTCATGATCATCGGGTATCGTTATGCACGGACGATTCCGGCACAGCTCTCCGAACTGCGAGCCAAATTTTAACCAAGCAGCGGTATGTTCCTTGTGATCATAAGACTGATCCCCAGCAAAAAAGACCAAATCAGGATTCTGATGATTGATGTTTTTGACATATTGGTTTCGATCGCCCCGATCCTGATTACTGTTGCATGACAGAGCAGCAAGTACGATTTCATCTTTATCTTTAGGGTCATGCTTGATGGTGCCTTCATAGACAGCCTGCTCTCCGTGGCGCAGACGATACTGATGGTCCACAGCCTGATCCCAGGCCTCTACTCTAAACTGGGCAGACCAGCCGATATCATTGACTGTTGCCGTTTGTACTTCACTCCATTTACCATTGGTCATGATCTCTAATCTGATATCTCTTGATTCATTTGGGTACAGCGGAAAGAGCTGGGCAGTCATTTTCATCACTTGATTCGAGACAGTATACAGTGCAAAACCGATGACCTGATCTCTTTCGACCTTGACGTCAATGATTGGATTAGGCAATCGATTCCACCAGTCATTCGTCGTGATGGTGTCTAATCCCTCAAAGGGAGCTGGCACTGGGGCGATGAGTTTAGGATCGGGCTCTACTTTATTTTGGCATGCACACATTATACAGCACATAGAGACTATCGTGATTATTATCTTTAACATGGTGACATAGATTTGGAGACAACATTTAAATTATAATATTTTGCTGGTAGTCTGCCAAGATATACGATAAAACATTGTCGAATCATCACATAGTCTAACGTTAGCTTATGGACCACTGAAAATAAGTAAGAAATAGATCAATAATCTCTCTGTAGCCGCGCTGTAAAAATGGCTGCCAAAGGGGATCAACTCATGACCTCACTCTTCCCTCTTTGTTTCAGCAGAAACAAGATGGAGAAGCTGGTAACAGCTGCTGTGACAAAAAAGACCGAACCGAACTTAGTACCATCATTCTGATAGATAGCAGCACTCATCAAGGCCCCTACCCCGATGGCAGCCTCCAGACCGATGTACATGGTACCCATGGCCTTACCTCGATTCGCTGCGCTACTCCGATCAATGGTCCAGGCGAATAGGGCTGGTGACATCAAGCCAATCGAAAATCCGATCGCCCCGGAGGCAACTAAGAGCTCCACAGGTGAATCAACAAAAGCCATCAGCAAATATGAAAAAGCCAGACAGAAGGCAGAAAATGTCATCACGATCACTCGGCCATATTTATCAGATATCCTACCTGCCACCAGTCTGGAGAGAATCGAAAATACTGTGATGCTGGTGAAGAACATCCCCTTATTAGACATGCCTAAATATTCGCATTGATCTGGGACAATGGTCAGGACTACCCCAAATCCAAAATAAGATAATCCGCAGATCGCTGCTGGCACCAGGGAGTGTTTATCGATTAGCTCATGCCGATTAAGCTTCAACATATCAAAGCGGAATGACTGCTTATCCTGCAGTGTCTCTTGCATCCTAATCAATAGCAGGACTGATAAGACTGCAATGGCTGAGGAAGTATAGAACATCGTATCGAGCGAGTATGTCATGGTGAGGTAGCTCCCAATAGGTGGCGAAGCTGATGCACCTAAATTAATACTGACCCCTAAGATACCCATGGCCTCTCCCCGCCTGTGATCCGGCACGATATCCGCTACATAAGCTGTGATCGCCGTAGGAGTGAAGCCTGTCGAAAACCCATGAATTAGGCGCAGCAATAGAAATCCAGCAATGCCTGACAACAGTGGATATAATAAGCTACAGCCAATGCAGACCACAGCCCCGATAATCATCACAGGCACCCTGCCAATGGTATCCGCCAGCTTACCGCTGATGGGTCTTGACAAAGCAGCTGTCAGCGTAAACAGTGAGATGATGAAGCCCTTATAATTCTCCCCACCCAGACTGGTCAGAAAAGAAGGTAATTCTGGAATGAGCATATTGAAACTGGCTCCAAAAAGCGCGTAGCTGGTGCATAGTATGAGAAATGAAAGGGTATAGAGTCTATCGTCTCCTTGAAGCATCGGCGAAAGTAATAAGATTCACCTCAGGAGTTTAGATATTAAAACTAATTCAAAAAAGTAAATCAGAAATCATAACGAATAGTCCTACATGATATTCTTATACTGAGGATTCTGCCGCAGGTGTGTCAACTTAGATTCGAATACTGCCCCCATGGACCTCGCTCTCTTCTTCACTTCTTCTGCCTTAGGACCAGCGTAATAGTGGTCTACAGTCTCAGATAGTAAGGATATCCACTGGGCAAAATGTGGCGCCTGTATCGGGAGATCTGCGTGCTTGCTGAATGGATTCCCCTGGTAATCTTTGACTCCGAACAAGACGGTATTCCAAAAACTATACATTCTCTCCAAATGAACATCCCAGGGACCATCGCCGATCACAGCCGCGAATACAGGACCAATGGTGGTGTCTATTTTCACTTGATCATAGAAAGCATTGACGAATACTTTTACATCATCCTTAGTAGAGATATCTGGCTTTTCTGTCATCATTGAATGGTGAATTTATAGCTATTTTTTGAATGCGAATTCTGTATCCTTGCTCAGGATTAAATAAAACGTACCAGCTTCTAAGAATTTGACCCAGTGAAATTTATCTGCTGGAATCAAAAGCTGATCCTCTTCACCGAGCTGGTGATCCTCTTGATCAAACCGGAAGAGTATCCGGCCACTCTTCATTAGTAGAATCCCATCGATGTGAATCTTGTGCTCTTTAATCTCTGCATCAGTGGCGCCAGCTACTTTGAGGATCTTGGTGTAATTATTTTGAACGACTAATTCAATTGTAGGAGCATGCTTATTCATAAGTGTGTTGCTTAGTGTATTTAAAAAAATCTGCGAATCATGGCTTATATTCATTTACTCTACCGTATGACTCGCTATTCCTTTGACGATTCATTTTGCACGGCATTTAGCTCTGGTCTCCCAGAATCTCAATGAGAGGTCTTGCCAGCGTTTCATCCATCTACCTGAAACTTAATCAACCAAGTAAATAGGTGACTAAAGGCACCAGAATCAGAATCAAAACTGATACATAGTAGGTCGTGATAAACGCAAAGCCGCTTTTCTCAGCCGTATGTACCATGACATTGGCGAAGAATAAAACCATACTCAGAGCTATGTGCCATACGAAATGATCTGTGAGAGATGCAAGTGCAAAAACTGACAATACCGTGTAGATACTCGGTATGAAAATGATAGTCTTCATGTACCAGTAGATCCGATTAGCCTCTTCTCTCGCTGTATAGGCTAAGTATCTGTTGACCAGATTCAGGTTGATACTCACTGGTTTTCTTTGATAGTAAATAACTTGATTGGAATTCATAATTAAATATTTTAATACCTTTTTATCTTTTATTATCGTAAAAAATTTTATCGACTAAATACGGATTCGTGATATCCTTCGACGAGGTCCTGTAGAGAGTTAGTCCTGCACATCTGAATCAAGCGGCCACGGACTTCGTCAAACTCATGATGTAATGGACAGGGCCTGCTCGCGTCACACTCCGCCATGCCCAATCCACAGCCCGTAAATATGGCATTACCATCAATGGCATCCACGATATCATACAGCTTGATGGAGTCTAAGTCTTTAGTCACATAAAAGCCTCCTGAGGGCCCCTTCTGCGAATCAATAATTTTTCGTTTTGCTAATAGCTGCAGTATCTTGGCTGTGAATGACTCAGGCGTCTTTGACCTCTTGACGATCTCCTTGATCCCTATGCGTCCCCCACCCTTCGTTTCTTCTGCTATGACGATCAGCGCTCGTATCCCATATTCGCATGACTTTGTAAACATACTGCAATATACAATTAATAAAAGATATATACATCCTTTTATCTTTATATTTTACTGTTGCTGACATTACAGACTTTCAGCTCCATCGCCAAGCTCATAAATCGTATTTTGCATCGCACCTAAAAAAGACTCTCCGACTTTATTCTTTAGCTGATACATGGTCTCCATCACCCACGCAGGCCCAATAATAAAAAACAAAATCACCTTGTATATATAGAGCGCGCTACTTAAAACTGCTGTCTCAGTGTAGCAAGCTCCTCCTTGGAGAGTGGCCGATAAGCACCAACGGGCAAATTACCCAGTTCAACATTCATAATGCGAATGCGCTTCAGGGTGAGGACCTTAGTATTCAGGTATTCGCACATCCGTCGTATCTGTCGATTGAGGCCTTGCGTCAAGATGATGCTGAATCTGCGGCTGCCAATTTTCTTCACCTGACACTTTTTTGTGACTTGTCCCATCATAGGAATTCCACCGCTCATCTTTTTGATGAAATGCTCGGTGACTGGCTGATCGATGGTGACGATGTATTCCTTATCGTGATTGTTCTCTTCTCTTAATATTTGATTGACGATGTCACCATCATTCGTCATCAGGATGAGTCCTGTAGACGCTTTGTCTAATCTACCGATGGGAAAGATTCGTTTAGGATAGTTGATGTAGTCTATGATGTTGTCTCTGTCGCTCTGATCAGTGGTGCAGGTGATGCCCGCTGGCTTGTGAAATGCCAAGTAGACGTCATTCTTCTTGCGTTTTATTTTGGTGCCATCCACGATGACCTCATCTCCTGGCAATACGCGATTTCCCTTTTTAGCTGTCTTTTGATTCAGCCAGACTCGTCCAGCCTCAATCATACGGTCGGCCTCTCTTCTGGAACACATCCCTGTGTTACTGATGAATTTATTGAGGCTGATCGAATCGTCATTCATGGTCAGAGGAAATATTACTGACAGTGCCTAATCATTCAGCTTGAGCACTTCGAGGAATGCCTTCTGTGGAACCTGTACCGTACCGATCTGCCTCATCTTCTTTTTCCCTTTCTTTTGCTTTTCCAAGAGCTTACGCTTTCTGGTGATATCACCGCCGTAGCACTTAGCCGTCACATCTTTTCTGAGTGCCGAGATGGTCTCTCTGGAAATAATCTTAGCTCCTATCGCGGCCTGTATAGCTATCACGAACTGCTGTCTGGGCAATAACTCTTTCAGCTTCTTACATATCTTACGTCCGAAGAAGGCTGCTTTATCTCTGTGTACTAGCGATGAGAGCGCATCTACTGACTCGCCATTGAGTTTAATGTCCACTTTCACTAAGTCTGAAGCT
The DNA here is from genome assembly GCA_937929945.1 of uncultured Saprospiraceae bacterium. Classification (GTDB taxonomy): domain Bacteria; phylum Bacteroidota; class Bacteroidia; order Chitinophagales; family Saprospiraceae; genus CALFUK01. The sequence goes on along the minus strand of CALFUK010000176.1, from coordinate 4,924 downwards.
CGGTAGTCGATTGGTGCATAATCAAATGAGGCATAGCCTTTGGAGATCGACTTGAGCTTATCATAGAAGTCAAAGACGATTTCCGCCAAGGGCAGCTCAAAGCTAAGCTCCACTCTCTCTGTCGTCAGGTAGGTCTGCTTCGTGAGTGTCCCTCGCTTATCCAGCGCTAGACTCATGATACCTCCGATATAGTCAGGGGCAGTAATAATCTGAGCTCTGATATAAGGCTCCTCTACTCGGTCGAGTACGGTGGGGTCTGGCAGCTCGGATGGTGTGTTAATTTCTATTGGTGTATCGCTATCACGCTTAGTGTAGGCTATGTATGATACATTGGGTATGGTCGTGATGACTTCTTGATCAAACTCTCTGCTCAAGCGCTCTTGGATAATCTCCAAGTGGAGCATACCTAAGAATCCACATCTGAACCCAAAACCTAAGGCTATAGATGTCTCTGGCTCATATACCAGTGAGGCATCATTCAGCTTGAGCTTCTCTAAGCTATCTCGGAGATCTTCGAAGTCCTCATTTTCTATGGGATAAATACCGGCGAAGACCATCGGCTTCACTTCTTCAAATCCGTGTATGCCTTCTGGGCATGGATTATCATGTAAAGTGATGGTGTCTCCGACTTTGATTTCTTTTGATTCTTTGATCCCAGTGATGATGTAACCTACGTCTCCAGTTTTAAGCGTCTTTTTAGGTATTTGACTGATCTGTAAGATGCCCACTTCATCAGCGGTGTAGTCTTTCCCTGTATTGAAGAATCTGACTTGGTCTCCTTTACTCAGCTTACCATTCATAATTCTAAAGTAAGCTATGACGCCTCTGTAAGAATTGAACATAGAATCAAAGATCAGAGCTTGTAGTGGGCCATCAGGATCTCCACTTGGAGGAGGTATGCGGTCCACCGCTGCAGCTAATATTTCTTTAATCCCGATGCCCGTCTTGCCACTAGCGAGAAGGATGTCCTCTTTTTCACATCCTAATAAGTCGATGATTTGGTCTGACACTTCGTCGATCATGGCACTCTCCATATCCACTTTATTGAGGATGGGGATAATCTCCAGATCGTGCTCTATCGCGAGGTATAGATTAGAGATGGTCTGCGCCTGAATACCCTGCGATGCATCGACTAAGAGTAAGGCCCCTTCACAGGCCGCGATTGACCTAGATACTTCATATGAAAAGTCTACATGACCAGGGGTATCAATCAGATTGAATGTATATTTCTTACCATCGGTATGATTATAATACAATTGGATAGCATGACTTTTAATCGTAATGCCTCTCTCCCGTTCCAAGTCCATATCATCAAGAGCTTGGTTCTGCATATCTCTCTCTGAGATCGTCTTAGTCTCCTCTAAAAGTCTATCCGAAAGAGTACTTTTACCATGGTCGATATGAGCGATCACACAAAAATTCCTGATTAATTCCATAGATTACAAATATACTGCTATTTCATCTCTAAGATTGGAAAGAATCAAAGCTATTATCCCACAATATTCCGAACTGATCGCGATATCTTAGGATTAGCCAAATCGATGACTCTTTTTAAAAATGATAGTACGCGATAGCGACAAAGCTCAAATGTTTTATGATTCCTAAAGCCAGTTTAGCAAAATAAAATTCTGAAAGAGTAAGCCATTAATGTTCTATAACATTAACATATAGACTTTTACATATATAACTATTTTATATGTATTATTTTATTGAATAAGCAGCGCAATCTTAATAGATTCGTTTAGTCTTATACTAACTGTTGTAAGAGAATCCAAAATGAAAAAAATCCTAAGCTTGCTGGTGTCAATACTTTGCATCGCTTCTTGTTCAGTCATCGAAGATCCAGAGGAGATCACCCTGGTCAATATTGGTACGGACTACTTCTTAGAGGTATCCCAGTCATTGCAGACGGGGCCTAATTCTCTTCGAATCGATATCACTTCACTCGATACAGACAATTGTGAGTCCAGCTACATAGATCACACCTATAAGGCATTACCTCATCTTATCAGAGTCAATCTGAATGATATCGTCCATCCGAGCCCTTGTATACAGCAAAAAGGAGCTATCCAAAGCTCCATAGAATTGCCACTGGAACAATGGAAGTATGAAATGAACATCCTCTTCAAAGGTATCGTCCAAAATGACGGATCACTGGAAGTCACAGAAGACAAATTCAAACTAAAATTAGAAACTGAGAATGGAATCGTCGTCTTGCGCCAGGAGATAAACATCATACCAGATGGATATATCTGGGGTAGACTTAAAATAGCCAATGTAGATGATCTTAATGGCGTAAAGAATACCATCGAAGAGATTCGTCAGAATAATTCCAAAAGTGAATTATCAAATGGCAACTACGGATACTTCGAAGTAGATGGCAATCTGGTCACCCTACTCACAGGAGAGTCTGTCTCAGGTATTACAGAGACATTCTTACTGAAGCAAGATCAATCCTTCTCTGACTTGCAGCTCTATGCGGCTCGCTTCTCAGAGCTTCATCCTGAGGTAGCGATCGAACTGTATAGCTCTGAAGGAGCCTCCTATTTTTCTAAGTGATATCCTCGTAGTAATCTACGGCACTAAGAAGCTCATTAGCCAGTCAGTCTATTGCAAAGTGAGTCTTAATCGAATTAGAAAATATGCCCATGACCGTTAAGATGAAAGTGCATAGAGCTGCTAAATCCCAAATGAAAACCCCTCCTCTTTCAGTCTGAGATATTTTTCTTGGTCAAACTTATATAGCCTCGCAGGTCGATGCGCGACGCCGCTTTGCATCTGATCAGTGTCAATCAAAATTTTCATGGAAAGGATTTTCTTTCTAAAGTTACGCTTGTCTAGAGACTCGTCCAGAATGACCTCATACAGGTCTTGTAAGTCTGATAGAGTAAAGAGTTCTGGTAACAATTCGAATCCTATCGGACGCTGCTGGACGGACTGCTTCAGTGTATGCAGGCAGTGCTCCAATATCTCATCATGATCAAAGGCCAAGCTACCTAAGGATTTGATCGACTTCCATGCCACTGTCTCGGCGAAAGATGATGGCTTAAGATTGACCATATTGACATTGATCAGAGATAGATATACCGTCGTGATGACCCGGCCTGAAGGGTGCCGCCCCATCTTACCAAAAGTCTTACTCTGCTCTAAAAACACAGAATCAATACCCGTCAACTCTGTAAGAATCCGCTGTGGTGCATCACGTAAATCTTCTGTAGGATTTACCAGATCACCAGGCAGGGCCCAATAATCATAGAATGGCTGCTCTCCCCGCTTAATCAGGAGTACTTTCAGTTCTTTCTCGTCAAATCCGAATATGACATTATCAACAGAAAAGGCAATCTTGAAATATTCCTTTTCCAGCTTTTTGACCGAGACTATTTTTTCATTTACTTCCAAAAATCAGATTCAGTTTAAGAGATATCTTACGTCCAATGAGAGAAGGCCTTCAGTGCATCTGTCTATTTTATTAATGCTTTTCGTAAGCCGTAGTTCGTCTACCACATATAAAGCGAAGTACTATCAGTGGCTGACTATGTTTAGCCTTTCGCCTGGATACCTCAATCTTAGGTCTTCGTCGTTTTACCCGTTTGATTATTTGACGAATTCTCAAATGCTATTAGCCTAGCATATGCAAAAACCTAGGCAAATTAACTATCAACGACGAAAACCTTTCATGTGACAATATTGCAAATTATCCTATTTTGCCTAAAAACCACATACATTCAAATCGAAAATGAAAAAAATCAATTTAATCAGTGATACGGTCACGAAGCCTACTCAAGAGATGCTGGCGGCGATGATGGCAGCAGAGGTCGGCGATGATGTATTCGGCAGTGACCCCTCTGTCAATCGATTAGAAGCCAAAGTCGCTAAAATGTTTGGCATGGAGGCATCAGTATTCTGTCCTTCTGGTACGATGACGAATCAAATAGCCATCAAAGTACACACCAATCCGCTCGACGAGATGATCTGCGACTACAGCTCTCATGTCTATCAGTACGAAGCTGGTGGCTACGCTTATAATTCAGGCATTGCGGTCAATCTCATACAAGGAAACCACGGCAAAATAACCCCTGAGCAAATCAATGCCGCTATCAAACCCCGCTATGACTGGCTCCCTCGCACTACACTGGTAGTCTTAGAGAACTCCTGCAATAAGGGGGGTGGATCCTACTACACGCTTGAAGAAATAAAACCGATCAGACAGCTATGCCAGCAGCAGGGGCTGAAGCTGCATCTGGATGGTGCCAGACTCTTCAATGTAATAGTAGAGACGGAAGAATCCACCCAAGATATAGGAGCTCTGTTTGACAGTGTCTCTATCTGTATCTCAAAGGGTCTCGGAGCGCCAGTCGGCTCTTTACTCATAGGTGATCAAGCATCGATCAGTGAGGCGAGAAGATATCGCAAAGTCATGGGCGGAGGCATGAGACAGGCCGGATATCTGGCTGCTGCGTGTGAGTACGCACTGGATCATCATGTGGATCGGCTCAGGCAGGATAATGCAGCCGCTAAAGTCATGGCTAGCGTCCTGTCAAATCTGGATTATGTAGAAGCTGTCAAGCCTGTGTATACGAACATTGTCATCTACAGCTTGAATCATGAAATCAAGGTCCCAGAATACCTCACACACTTATCCAATCAAGGTATACTGGCATCGCAGTTCGGGCCACATGAGGTCAGACTGGTCACTCACTTGGATGTGACTGATGATATGCTGCAAGAAGCAGTGAAAATATTGAAACGAGGATACAGTGGCTAATCGTCCGCCTGCTTTCGTTTATTGATTTCGTCTCGGATGCGCGCTGCTTTCTCGTAGTCTTCATTATCGAGTACCGTCTCAAGTTCTTTATTGAGCTCTGCTATGGACATAGAAGTGATGGAAGAACTTGTTCTCTTGGGCTTAGCAGCTGCTATCGGA
>CALFUK010000175.1 GCA_937929945.1 uncultured Saprospiraceae bacterium | reverse complement strand
AAATTCATTGACGGCATCATTCGGTCCATTGTTCGCATTGAGATCTATGGAGAATAACTCTGTGGCTGTGTACTGACTTCCCGGATTAGGTACAGCTGGAATCTTGAAGATGTATGCTCTGCCTGTACGAGGCGAGTTTGCATTAGTAGAATTATTCTTTGGAATAAGATAGATGTCACCATTCCAATAAAACATCGACTCTGTATCACCCACGCTACTTCCTACTGGATATCGAAAATTGATGGTCTCCGCAGTGTAATCCGTATCGCAAAAGTAGAGTGGATTCTTAATCTTATGAATGTAGAGCTGGGTGTAAGGAGAATTTCCACTACCAAATTCGCCGACGTAAAAATTACCATCATCATCAGTGGTCATGTCCTCCCAGTCGGTATTGGCGATACCCGTAAGGTAGATTTCTCTGAGCAGATTGCCATCTGCATCCAGCTCATAAAAAATGCTGTCCAATGGTGGAGCCAGAACCCCCTGCTTGTCATTATGTGTCCAGTATGAATTAGCATGACTCACGATGAGTCCTGAAGCATGATACACCTCATCAGGCAGATCCGCGCAGATGACAGGAGCATACTGAGGATTACCTCCCGTGCATGGTATCAGCGCTAAGCGCCCCTCTCCGAATAAAGAGGGATCTGCATTCACGGATACAGACGAGGCATTCCAACCTATTCTGCCTTCTCTGCTATTACCACCATTGTCATCATCATTCACCTGTACATCTATGCCGAGCTGGCCTCCTTGGACATATCCACCCAGCAGGCTCCACGGCAGCTTGATTTCATAGGTGTAGCCGCCAGCTGTATTGATGAAGGCTGCCTCCGCACCTACTGGATCAGTCTGCCCCGCTGAAATGTGGTAGATCGTCGCATCATTCCACTCAAATCGGAAGTGGTGATCATTTGCATCATAGCTAGTTTGCTTATCATTCAGGGCGTCTATATATAGCTCTATGCCATCATCCAGCGCTCCATTTGAAGAATCATTGAAGAGCAGATCATCCTTTACATTCACCACCAGAAAGAGATGATTGGTATTCCATATTGCTTTATAGTAAGCGCTGAGATCAGCCGCTCCAGTTACGCTACCCTCGACCAGCTGATTCAGATCATTCTGTACCGCAGGTGTCCAGATACCGCCTTCAGCCCCATTAATGCCTGGTGCATTCAGTGTCTTACAAAAGCTAGTTCCTCCCACTTGGCTGGGGCAATACTCTGCAATGCTGACTTGGTCTAAGAAGAATGTACCCAAAATATCTCCATAATTAAAAATCAGGGCACCACTCTCCGTCGTCGCTGGTGTAAAGACCTGCGTGTAGTATTGCCAGCTATCAGTCAGCGTAGCGGTCCCTCCCATGATGCCACTGTTATCCACCGACTTGATGATGCCGTATCTCATATCCTCCGTACCTAGCTGAGTCTTGGCATAAAAGCTCAACTCATATTCCAGCCCAGCGGTTAGTGCTATGTTGTTGCGCTTGATCTGGATGTCATAATAGTTGACGCCCATATTAGTCACCTCTACCTCCGCACTGAAGCTTCCGACTGCAGCAGTAGTATTAACTGTACTAAACTGAGCTACTGCTCCATTAGCTTGCCTCGGCTGCCAATCAGAAAATCCATTTTCAAATCCTGGATTCGACAATACATTAGTGTTGCACTGGGCAAGTAGCGCTGGCAAAAATGGGAAGCTGAACAAGAAACTAAAGGCAAATAGCAATCTGATCATAAGACAAAAGTAGCTTAAAGAGTAACGAAATATTTTATTGGCAGGGCGAAATAAGCGCAGCAAAAGTAGCTCCTTGTTCCACTTCAAAGTCAGAGATCAAATTAATCTCTTGAGCTTTGAAGCTGACTGACTCTATGCTCTTCACTCGTCCATTAGACTCTATATAGTCCTCTACCTGATACTCTGCTGGCCATACATCTTGATTCATGATCGATAGATAGGAGCTGCAGCCATCACAAGCCACATCTTGCAGAGAGATATCATCTACATAGACATCTATGTCCTCAGTCGCCACATTGATGCTGATGATGGATCTGGTATCAGTAGCAGCATTCATCGTGAAAGGGATCACATATGCCTCAGCGCTCGTTATCAAAGATAGCTGCTGATAGCGATATTGCCCTCCATTCTCATCGGAGATGATAATATCAATCGTCCGATCAGCGGCGGCGTATGCCTTCAGTATTATCTCATAGTCCTTCCCCTGTTCCAGCAGGATGCCCTCTTGTCTCATCCCCAGATGCCAATTACTGTTACTGGTCTGATTGATATCGATGTGAGCGACCCCATTGAGGTTGGACAGCTGCCCACTAGCGCCGCTGAAGGAGCGCAGATACCATGGGCTCACGGTAGCTTCAAATGCACCATTATCTATTAACTCGCAGGATGCCGGAGCATCGCATCCATCAGGCACTCCATCACCGTCCATATCCTGTGTATCGTCGAAGCCAGGACATTCATCCACATCATCACATACGGTATCATTATCAGCATCAGTACACGGGCAATATTCTGACAGCACGACATCATCGATATGATATTCACCCAGTAAGTCTCCAAAATTAAAGGTGAGGAAAATATCCTCAGAAGTGCCAGCCGTGAATTGTTTTGTGAATGTAGACCACTGATTGGTCAGTACAGCTGCCCCTCCCGTCACATAATTATTACCAATGGATGTGTTACTCCCATATCTCATGGTCTGCTGACCAGCGGATGTCTTAGCGGCAAAGCTCAGCTCGTATGTCTTCCCAGCCGTGACTGGCAGCGGGTTCTGTTTTATCTGAATGTCCCAATAATTATTCCCTTGACTAGTCACTACCACCTGAGCACTCTTTTGGCCTTCGTCAGCTGTCGCATTATCTATGGCAAAGGAAGCTTGTCCTCCATTGGCTTGGCGGGTCTGCCATCCGCTGTAGTTGCTTTCAAAACTTGGATTTGCAATCAGATTGATCGGATCACAATCCTCTATAGTCGCATCCCTTCCGTAGATCAGGCCGAGGCCTGCAGCTCCAAAATAAAACTGCCCCGCTTCATTCATATCCGCCCCTAATACCTTGACACTGCCCCACACTTCTTGTTCCGATGGATCGTGGATCAGCTGCCAGCTCACACCCTGATCAATAGACCGATAGAATCCGAGAAGGCTGTCATTATTAGCTCTGCCATATAGGTATACCGTAGGGTAAGTCCCCGTCGGCATTTGCTTGCCTACCGTCATGAGTGTGGCATTCTGCACATCAGAAATCTGAATCCATGTCTCCCCGCCGTCCTCCGATCTGAGCAGCCGATCATTGAAGTTGATCCATACGTGGCGTGCATGACCGGCGATGGTATTGACTCTGGTCTTGTGCTTATAGCGATTACTGCCATAAGCTGGAAGGCCGCTGGACACATTGAAAAAACTCTCTCCGTAGTCTGTACTCACATGAAATGTTCCATCATTCATATCGTAATGATAGAAGACGCAGCCCAACACTTTATCAGCGGCGATAGGTCTCGTAGTGGAAAAGACAGCGGTATTAATCATGAACTGCGACACATGCCCCAGACCTGCAGTGGCGAAACGGTCGCCAACGGTACAGCTTCCAGTGTCAGTGCTGACCGCTGCAGAAGGGCTATAGCTTTCTCCATGATCTGAAGAGTATTGTAGCCCCATACGGTTAGCTATGATCACTCGATTAGGGTCCGTAGCGGAGACAGCCACCACACTCTTGCCGATGCTAGTGGTATACTGTGTACTCCTGGTAAAGCTCTGACCTCCATCGATGCTGTAGAACATGCCCCCTGTGTTATTTTGAGTGATCACGTTTTGCGCATTTTTGACATCGTCCCATTCCTTCACACAGTTCACTACGATGTGCTGCGGATCACTGTAGCAATAGTCCATGCTCGTCCCCTTTCGCATATCGCTGGGATTATCCATTCTGTCATTGAGGTAGTCATCGGGAAAATCATCCTTGATGATGGACTTAAATATGAAGCCCGTCTGATCTCCACCGGTGACCCCTAAATAGTTGCCTTCTGCATTCACCGGCCACGATGCAATATCAGTGATGACAGCCTCTTCATGTCCCAAGGCATATTCATTAGTCCACTGGATCACGGGAGCTGTATAGTCCTCCGTGTAGTAGCTGCTGAACCAAGAGGTGAAATAAAGACCTGTAGGGCTATCTGGCGAAAATGCGATCTGCGAAATGTGAGAACCGAAGCCATCAGTGTGCCAAGGATAGATATTAGTTGATACCGTACCTGGCAAATAATTACCCCAGGTATTGAGCTTTCCCGAGTCTTGAGAAGCCTTGAATGTACTCAGACCCTTCCAGTCGCTGTAGACTGTGATCGCGACATTATTATCATGAGGGCTGCAGGTGACTGTGAGGAAGGCTTCATCCTGAGGGCGATTCACCCCATTATAGGAGAGCACCTTTTGAAATGTGGGGGTCTGACCTAATAGATTCGTTGCTCTGTAGATGCCCTTGTGCTTGCAGGCCATGAGCATGTAGTTACCATCCTTGGAGATGGAGAGATCACTGACTTCCCTCAGGTCGGGGCCGGTATTGATGCTGGAATATTGACCTGTGTTGACATTCCCTCGGTAGATGCCTTGTCCTGCATAAGCGATAAATATATTATCTGGTGTGGTCGGATGGAATGCGATGTTCCTGATGCTATTCGGGTGCACATCGTTGGGGATGACCTGATTCGCGACTGGCGTAAAGGTCTCCGTCGCCAGGTTCAATTTCCACAGCCCTGTGCCTCGTGAGCCTATGTACAGCTCATTGGCGTTTTGTGGATTGAGTGCTATAGGGCTGCCCTGTCTGTCTTGGTCACCATTACCGCCGCAGCCTCTACCTCCATTCGAGGCGAAGTAAACATTGGCCCCTGTGTCTCCTGGTACAATCTCTTTAGCCCAAGTGGTCCCTCTATCATAGGATACCAAGATTGCCGTCTGATCAATGTCACAATAGCGTCCGACTGCCAGAATGAGTAGATCAGGGTTAGCTGGATCTAAAGCAATACCTGCTACACCATAGAAATGAGCATTTTCTTCTCCATAAAAGATGAGCTGCTCTAACCGCTGGTCAGCCTCAGACCAGCGATAAGCACCTCCGATATCCGTCCTGAAGTATCTGATCTTGGCATCCGTAGGATGTATCTTCATCCCGATGATGTAACCACCACCGCCGATGGGTACTTGATCAAAGCTATAATCGACTGGATTCGTATTTTGTGCTGTGTTGATCTGAGAAAGTAAAATGATACAACATACTGTGATGAAATACTTCATTTTAAAAGGAGAATTGGTTAATATATTAGAACAGCAATTCGAAATATAGCCGTATTTCTACTATTTACTGCTATGGTAAACCCTTATTAAGATATGAGTCCAGACAGGAAAAACCAGTTGCACGTATTGCTGATCGAAGCATTCTACAGCGGATCACATCAGCAGTGGGCAGAAGAATTAGAGCAATTCTCAGAGCATCACATCTCTATATTATCGCTACCTGGTCGGTACTGGAAGTGGCGTATGCATGGTGCAGCCATTACTCTCGCTCAGCAATTCATGAATTCTGATCTGCAGCCAGACGTGATCCTTTTCACAGATATGATCGACGTGAATGTCTTCTTGTCACTGACTCGGGAGCGGACTCATCATCTGCCTACAGCTCTCTATTTTCATGAGAATCAGATCAGCTATCCTTGGTCAGCCACTGATCCAGACACACACTTGCAGCGTGACCGCCACTATGGCTTTATCAACTACGCCTCTGCGCTTAGCGTAGATCAGGTCATCTTCAATTCAGAGTATCACCGGCGATCATTTCTGGAAGCCTTAGCGCCATTCTTAGGAGCATTCCCAGATCATCAGAATAAAAGGACCATCCAAGAGATAAGTGATAAATCCATAGTCATCCCACTCGGCTTTGACCTATCAGCGTTCAGACCTACTACGAGCTCTTATAAGTCTGGCCATGTCATCCTGTGGAACCACCGCTGGGAATATGATAAAAATCCAGAAGCTTTCTTTGCATTGATGCAGCGACTGAAGAAAGACCAGATGTCATTTGAACTGATCATCCTGGGCGAGAGTACTTCTAAGTACCCTGCAGTCTTTGATCAGGCCAAAGAAGAATTCGCTGAAGAGATCATCCACTACGGGTATGCTCCTTCTAAGGCTGACTATATTTCTCTGCTTCAGCGAGCTGACATTCTACCCGTGACCTCAGTGCAGGATTTCTTTGGCATCAGCATCGTGGAGGCTATCGCAGCGGGAGTGTATCCCCTGCTCCCTGATCGCTTAGCCTATCGAGAGCACCTAGCTCCATCTCTGCATGCAGAGACTATATACAGCGACTCCGACGATCTTTATAGTAAGCTAAAAACAGCACTAACAAAAGGTATTCCATCTAATAATTTACAATCCTATATTGGCAAGTACGATTGGTCTGTAGTCGGGAAGCAAATGGATAAAGCCTTAGAATCAAAGCGTTAGAATCTTAAGATGTAGGTCATTATAAACAGAAGGTCTAATTAATATCACCCTCTACCAAAAAATCGAATCATAGGATTAAATCAGTAAATCAACGAATCAACACCATCCGCATCACCGCCTCTTCATCTGCAGTGGACACTCGATAATAGACAAGGCCTGTTTGACCCAAATCATCAGCAGCAATCGAGATTGAATTTGCTCCAGCTAAGAAAGTATCTTTTAGATGATAAATCACTCTGCCTGAATAATCAAAGACTTCTACCTCTACCATCTGGTCCGTTAAAATATCAAAACTGATGTTAGTCAAATCACTGAATGGGTTGGGGCGATTCTGATGTACGTGTAAGGTTTTTGATCGATCATATTGGTAGTCTAGCTCCAGCGAATTCACCATGTATTGGCCATTAGCCTCAGTGTATATTTCTGACGTGTAGGATTCATCATTGAGACTTATTAGTTCACTGAGGAGACCATTACTGAGTGCCTTGATGTGCAGGCGAATGAATGCTCGCTTCGTAGATGATCTCCGATTCAGACCCACGAGTCGCAGCAGGCCGTCATCATGATGATAATCATCCGCACTGAGGTCAAATAGATCAGAATCAATAGCTATAATCTGCATGGATCCAACATCAAGTGAGAGTGCGAATCCAGCTGCATCAAAATCATCAGCAAGCAAAAACTCAACTGTGTAGTCATCTCCAGAGCGGAGCGACATATCTCTGACTCGCAATGGAATGGAGGACCGTATCTCAGCAGCTGGCTCCGCTACTAATCCCGGCGCTGTCGCACTGGCATTCACATCTCCCGTCTTCACACCCACGAAGTCCTGCATCAGACTTTCTCTGAGATCGGTATAAACGAATCGATTGATCCTCGGATAAGGTATCAAACTGGTGTTTTGCAGTTCATCAGATTCGACAAATTTCCAAGCATTACCCCCTGGTAGTGTATCGACAGTGCCAATCAATAAACGCTGTAAGACAACGATATCCAGCGCACTCAGAGCTTGATCATTATTTGCGTCAGCAGCTATGACATTAAGTGGCGAGGTGAATGTATTGAGACCTAAAATATGATTCCTGATCAAGAGCAGATCTAAGCCAGATATACCATTCACAAATGAATCTTCCAGGCTCAAATCGATACTGAAATTTTGCCTCGAAGGCAGAAAGCCGAATGAATAATCCCCCCTGGCATCAGAGATCTGCAACTTTGGAAATTCTCCACCATCAGTATCAATCAACAAGGTCGCACCTTGAAGATTATTACCTAAGGCATCCAGGACATTACCACTGATTGACAGGCCTGTATTAGAGCATGAAGCATCATCGACGACCGTGACGGTGAATTCGCAACGACTGACATTACCGCATTGATCTGTAGCGGTGAATTGGAGCTGGGTCTCCCCGACTGGAAAATCGCTGCCGCTAGTCAATATATCTTGTCCACCAGTTGGTAGTATCTGCCTGATATCCACACGCTCCTCGGTACAGTCCTCCGCCTTCGGCGTATCAAATGTGTACTCGCCAGAACAGTCAGTATCATCTAAAAATATACTTACATCTGCCGGACAGTTTAAGAAAACAGGCGGCGTCGTCTCATCTACAATGGTCACTGTAGAATTAACCGTCACAGACGTACCACATGTATCTTGCAGTAGCCATATCACCTGCTGCTCTGATCCACAGATATTTGTCATAGACGGATCATAGGTATTCACCACCGTAAAGCTATCACACTGCGGTGTAACTGAAAATTTTTCTAACCATTCTGGAATGATAGAATCAATACGTTGTCCACATCGCAGCACGAGGGGAGGTGGAGCAAAGACCAATGACGTTTCTACCTTCACCAAGGTTATCTGGGTGACGGTATTAATGGAGTTACCACAGGCGTCACTTGCTGTAAATGTCACATCTACTTCTGTCTCTCCGATCGGACATTCATTAAAGGGTAAGGTGAGGCTGGCATTGACTTGAGCAGATGAGCAGCTATCGATCAGCGTGACTCGACTTAGGACTTCATCTATGATGCCTTGCAGATTACCTATATCGCAGCTTAGTACGATATCATTTGGCACCCGCAGAATCGGTGGCAGATTATCTTCTACCACTAATCTGGCTTTCGCTGTCGCTGCGCTCCGATTCCCACATCTATCTTCTGCATAAAATTCTACATCATAGAACCCTATATTAGGCGAGCATCCGTTATTAATCTGTTGAAATGTGGTAGATGAGGGTTCGAACTTCCACTCTATATCAGAGGGACAGTTATTCCTGACATGCGTGTCGTTGAAGCCGGCGTTATTAGCTAACCACGCGACGAATATTTCTTGATTTCTGACTGCACCTCTGCATTGAAAGGTAGAGTCAGGTAGTCTGGTGACTAATAATTCTGGCCCTTCATCATCTGTTACATTGAGGGTGGCTACACAGGCTGTTTCATTGGAGGAGCCATCCTTCGCGATGACTAAGTATTCGATCATCTGAGTGCCTCCACAGATACCTATCGTATCCAAGGCTGATACTCTGACCGTCGGATTAGAATCACAATTGTCACTGACGATAGCCTGATCCAGCCATTCATCAAGCGCGTCTCCTGCTGAAACCAAATCACACTCAAAATTAGCTGTACCTGGACATATCAGCGTTGGCGCAGCACAGTCTTCTACAGCCACCATAAAGCAGCACTCTGAACTACCACCACCATTACTGATCTCATAACAGACTTCACTCTGGCCGAGTGGAAAGACAAAACCCGAGGCATTACCATCTTCATCCATCACCAATCTAGATGAAGTAGTCTCTCCAGCTGCAGTCGTAATGGTGTAAGCTAAGCTTGCTGATGAGCATTCATTGAGAGCTGTCCCTGGCCGTAAGAATTCATCCGTGGAAATCCATACACAGGAGTCTTGTTCAGCACACACTCTGATCAGTCTATCTTCTGGGCAGTACACATTCACTAAGTCTTCGGATGGTATGACGACTACTTGAAATCGGCAGAAGTCATTGTTGCCACATTTATCCACCGCTTCGAAGACGACGTCTGTGGGCCCTTCTGGAAATATTTCTCCAGACTGAATGATCTGATCGCGATCATTTCTCACTTGATTCACTTCTATTTGGCTAAAACAGTCTCTCGCAAAGGGATGAGGAAATATCACTTGCGATCCACAGCGGGCAGTGTCCGCAAATACGGTGATCGATGCAGGACAATAGGAAAAGCCAACTTCAAATAGATCATTGGCCAGACTAATCGTAGATCCAGAAGAATCGATCTTACCACACTCATCTCTTACGATCCATTTTATAAATTTCGGTTGGCCACAAAGATCTGGCAGCTCTCCATCAAAATTATTGGTCACCTCTATAACACCATCGCACATGCTAGTCGCACTGTAATCTTGCAACCACGAATTGATGATCACAAAATCCAGGTTATTACAATTCAAAACCAGATCAACTGGAGCTGTAATATCAATTTCTCTCTGACCAATGCTGTATGTCGTAAACATAAGCATCATGACGAATGCCAAACTTATATGAAGTAGTATTGATTTTGGTGCCATCTTTCTAAACATCCCGACCTAAAAAATATTCTAACACGCAGAATATCAGCATTTTATGTTAATGATATCAGGAAAGATAGCAATATTGTCTTATAAACACAATCATATTAATTCTATCTGTCATGCTTGAAATAAAGACTTTCAAACATGACAGATAGCCTATTTTTAATTGAGTAAAATCATTCGACTCATTGCGTGGTATGTCTCCGTCTCTAATTTGTAGTAGAACATACCTACCCCATTCAGATCTTGCTTATTGACCCTCACTTCATGGTATCCTTTCTGATACTGACCTGTCTTTCTCATCACCTCTCTACCTGCAGCATCATAGATGATGATATCCAGCTCCGATTCCACAGGCACATTGAAGCCTATGATGGTATAATCAATGAATGGATTCGGCTGATTCTGATACAGTTTGAATTTCTCAATGTGCGTTATGTCAGCTTCCTTGTTCTGAAATGCCAATGATAATTCATGAGCAGCGAGCTGATCTGTCAGATAGATTTCAGAACTGAGGTATTCAGAATTCATACTCAGGGCGTCACTGAGCCATAGGTCTCTCTCCGCAACAAATCTAATGCTGAATAAGTGATCAGATGTGCTGAGCTCTTGCTCAGATACCCATGATACTACGAGCTGATCTTCATGTAAGACAAAATCATGCTTACCGATCTCTATATGTCCGCCAATAACATCTTTGAATTCTATACCGTCCATCTCTAAAGTGGTCTGAAAACCTCTCACCTGATTGAATTCAGGACTCTTCAATAAGACATCTACAATCTCTCCTTTCTTCAGATACTTATCATCTGTGTGGAGACTGACCTGACCTGTCGTTCGAATCTCTGCAGACCTAAAGCCTGGCAGGTTCACTGATCCATTGACATCTCCTACTTTCACTGCGATAAGATTCTGCTCAGTCATATCAGATGTCAGTCTTACGATCTTAACTTGATCTAAGAATGGCCAGGGGCTAATCTCAGATACCAATTCCTGGCCTTCGCTCACGAATACCCAAGCTTCTGTCCCAGCTAAACGATCCGATACACCCAGAATGATCTTCTGCAGCGCGAGTATATCTGATGCCGCCACTGAGTTACTGCCATTAGCATCCGCCGCAATGATTTGATAATGAGATTCTAAGGACCTGATGTTCAGGATATGATTCTGGATAAGTAATAAATCTAAAGTACTTACACCATTACTGTAGTCATCTTCATATCGAGCCGACACGTTGTAGTCGATTCCTGTCGGATTCTGAGCAAATGCATACTGCCCAGATTGGTCAGTACTGACTGTCTTAGGGTATTCTGCCAGAATAGAATGCACGGTGACATCCACGTCAGCCATGGCCTTCTGATCATATGTGACCACCTGACCAGCTATGCTCGCAAAGCTCGTCTCCACAATATTATCAGGATCACACAGCTCAGACGCCAGTAAGGATACGCTACAGGTATTTCCATTTTGACTTTCATCCCAGGCCCAGACATCATAGCTTACGCTGACAGACTCTTGAAGTGCACTGCAATCAATGACTGCATTACTCTGCTCATCAAAGCCTTCTTCACCAGGCTGGATGGGCTCCACACCAGCTTCGACGATCGTATAGACTAAATCCGCCTCCGCTGTACAGTTATCAAAACTGCTGGCATTGAAGTCTTTAGCCCAGATAGCAGTCTCTCCCTGCGCATTAAGAGCGATGGATACACTGGATATACATACCACTGATGGCGCAATATTATCCCTGAAATAAAGCACTGACGTAGACGTAGATGCATTGCCACATGCATCAGTGACTTCCCATCTCAACTGCAATGTCTCACCTGAAGCCCCACTGACGTCTATACTGACTCTTTCGCCTGTCTTCGACTCATTAGATATGATGCTTCCCTGCTCATCTGCGAGTATGACACGCCATCTCAGTGTCTTGGAGTCAGTCTCTGCGCCATTGCAGAAATCCTGAGCCGAGGCCTCGATTGTGGCTACTGCACGACATGTAGCAGCTTGCACCTGTACGCTAAGACTATCTGGAGCCGTAATTACAGCTGCAGCTTCATCCTTTATTTCAATGAATTGGTCATACCTATAGTAGCCATCTACCCTCAGATCATTCGTATATCGATAGTAAGTGTTGAATTCTCCAAGAGCGCCATTTCGTTCGGGACAGTCAGTACAGCCAGTCCCCATATCATCATAGATCAGCTGCACTACATCAGTGGCCGCTTCATTGTTTTCATTAGCTTGATAGGTACACCAGTCGATCACGGTCCACTGCTTGACCAACTTAAGGCAAGCGTCATTAGTCACGACTGTATCTATTTCAAAGCTGGAGCCAATCAGACCACAAGTCTGCTCACACCATACTGGAGTGTAATCTTGGTATTCTTCGCCACATCTTATTGATCCTCCCAATGCTATATCATCCGTAGGCCATTCTGTGATATCACCAGCAGAGTTACACTCCAGGGTAATACCAGAAGCGATGCCATCTGTCCGATGCACTGGCCACTTGATGGTCAACGGATCAAAGCGAGACAATGAATCATCAAAGCTGATGGTCTGCTCACACCAGGTATCAGCTGCATTGAGCTCTCCATTTCCATCGACATCCAGATACCAGGTCCTGATCACTTCACCATCCGCGCATCCAGTAGCACTATTGAATCCAGAGTCAAAATAATCAAGGGTATAATCCCCAGACTGACAGTCCAGTCCATTGATAGTGGGTCGGCGATCATCTTCTATTTCATCAGTACATTCCACGATATAGTCTTCACACACCAGCGCAAACCCTAATTCATTGGCCACATTGACAGAGACCTCACAATGATTGACATTATCATAAATATCTCGACCGATAATGGTCACAGCTACAATACCGACATCTGTACAGCAAAACTTCACGAAGTCTTCTTCAAGCACATAGGGGACGACATTGACTGATTCTACATTGCCCTCCTTCGTAAATACTGTATCTCTGATCTCGCCATCAGCTTCGCATCCAGCGACATAATGGTAAGCATATCGATCATTCACCTTTAAGTAGCTCCCATCACTCAGCTGTACCTGCCCTGCATTATAATTAGCAGATCTGAGTACTCTTAGTGTCGTCGGATTACAATCTCGACTAGCGGATGAGCTAGCTTCCAGGTCATCCACGAATAGCTTGGTGGATGCCGCCTCAGCTGAGCTACCCGTCAGTGATATATTGATCGAATCCTGACACACCAGTACTGGTGCTACCTGATCGATGACGTCCAGACGGTACTGACACAGACTCACATTGCGACAGTCATCTCGCGCTACATAGGTGATCTCATGTGATCCTTGATTCAGATTGAAGGCATCAATACTTAGATCACCATCCGCAAGTGAGCCAGATACTTCGATGTATCCACCACCAGTCACATAGGCCTCTACGGTGATGCTGCTGCAATTGTCAGAAAGGGATTCTGGTATGGATAGTGGGCCAGTATAGGCACACTGCCATGGATTAATGCTGATCTGAGCACTGTCTTGACATGCAATGAAATCAGGTGCATCAAAATCAAAAACGGTGATGACCTGCACATGCTCTAACGGATTCAGTCCTGGCGTCACATCACCACACACGTCTCTGACAAACCATGTCCGCAGTATCTCAAATGACCCTTCACAGATATTGAATACTCGATCCTCATACAACATAGAGAAGAGACATAAGCCTCCATTCTGATCCAGCGTGAGACCGAATATGCTAGGTCTTCCCGTCGAATCTGGCTGAAGCAATTGATCATCCTCCGCCAATGCATTACAGTCTAAAGGCTTCAATATGGAGATATCTTCTGGGAAGGTGACATGCTCCAAAGAGAATGGTAAGACATTGATCAATTGTAAATACTTTTCGCTATTGCCTTCGTCATCTGAGACAGTCCAGGTCCTCTCGATACTTGCCCTGATCTCCTGACATCGCTCGAATTCTTTGTATCGATCGACATAGCTCATGTCTGCATTATCTTCACAGTTCAGCACGACTGGCGTACCCACTTTAAAATAGTCTGGGTCAGTGGGCTCAATACAGAGCACATCCACATCTGCAGGCCACTCGACCTCAAGCTGCTGTTTTTCCTCTATTCGTACGACAGTCCAGCACGAATTCTGAGAGCCATTACAATCAATAACTTTCGCTTTGAATAATTGATTGATATCAGACTCATCAAAGAAATTCTCGTGCTCTACCCCATCTTCGCTTTCGATCTCAATGCATAAGAGATCTGTACATAAGACGCCATCGGCCTCTATCAGATAGTCCGCAGACAGGACCAGCTGGCATTCTCTATTGAGAGATATATTTAAGGTGTCATTACAAGCTAAGGCATCTGAATAATCAACAGGCTCTCCAGTCACGATGAATGTCGCAACACAGGTCGAAGCATTGCCAGAGGCATCAGTCGCCGTGATCAAAATGTCATGCGTCCCAATGGTCAGACCATCAAAGAGCTCAGGCTCGGTGCTGATGTCGACACTACAGTCTGAAAGATTGAGCAATTCATTGAGCTCTGGTGCTGATGTACGACAGTCACCACTGTTCACGTCAAGTGTGATGGGTCCAGCTGGACAGGTCAACACTGGTGCAATACTATCTATAATCATGACCTTCACTTCACAGTAAGACGTCCGATTATTACACGGATCTACAGCCGAGACTAAGACCGCATGCTCACCCAGATCATTACAATTAAATAATGATGGGCTGATCTGCACATCAATATTACTGGTGCTACTTCCCGTGTATGAGAAGCAAGCGTCGAATAGACCGTCCACCACATCTGCTGTCTGAAGAGTCACGGTACCATCACTCTCTAAGGAGACCTCTGCTACATCTTTACAGATGAGCTCAGGTGGATTCTTATCTAATACTTCCAAGACCTGTACCGCGGAGTCAATATTACCACAAGGATCCTCGGCGTACCAAGTCCTGTATATGACTGCTGCCTTGTCGCCCTTGCAGACAATGTCTAGTGAATCTGAGAACGTAATCAGGATATTTTCCAAGGGTGCGCAGTTATCCTCAGCGCTGGCAAAGGATGCACCCAGTGATGGGTCAATCGCTTGCATCAATACGGTATCACATAGCTCTATGGTATCTTTCAGCACAATCGTAGTGATCACCCATTGATCATTGATCAGCACGGTGGTATCCACTTCGCCTATAGCAAATATCGAATCTCGACAGACGACATTTTCTATGACCTGACACTCTGTGATCGTGGTATCTGGTGGCAGGATGATCATCGGTGGTGTTTCATCTATGTACTGTACCACTTGATCAAATGCGCAAGCATTATCAGCTCCATCATCGAGCGTCCATCGAAGCGTATCGATATAGCTGTAGAATCCGCAATCCGCTGGATCTAAGACTCGACTTGAGATTATCTCAAACTCGATGGTCGGTTCACCACAATTATCTTGTACCTGGCTGGGTGTCATGACGAATGTGTCAAGGACCTCTTCACAGGACAAGATCATATCTACGGGAAGACCCGCCGTCAGGATAGGTTTCTCTTTGTCCAATACATTGATGTGTAGCATACAAGTATCAGAATAGCCCATGTCTTCCATGCCTTCGATGAAATATCTGATATTCACCTTAGTGATACCTACTAGGTATTCGAGACCTGATGGCTGCCCCTCTATCCAGGTATCAATCTCTACGCCATCTGCTCCTACACCTTCTAAGAGATACTGGAACACGGGCTCATCTAATCCAGCACAAGGCCTCGCCTCCGCCAGTGGGAAGTTTACCACCGCCTGGCACCAGCCTGGATCATTGGCTTGTGTTATGGTATCCTGCACATTAGGACACACGATTGCCTTCACACATTCGAAGACGACAGGTGTCGGATCACTGTTATCAGTTGGATCATTATTACCATCCGGATCTACCTGTGAGCCGTCTTGAGATATGTCATTCACCAGCAGACCTAAAGGTGATGTACCGATAGAAGTCGCTGAGTTAAAGTATGGCCCAATATCGCTTCCAGGTGCCACCCGCACACTGAGGTATACGGCAGCCTCTTCTCCTGGCACTAGTATTTCATTACCCTGAATGAGGTTAATATCTGCCGTGCCATCATAGTCTCCATTCACTGCGAACTCCTCGCTTTCTACACCAATCAGCGTGAAGGAAGTCGCATCTGCATAGGTCATAGCTAAATCATCATTGAGTTCATTGATGGTCAGATCCACATCTCCGAGATTCTCCAATCTGATTTCGTAGACCACATCAAATGTGCCATCAGGATTAGGCAGCGGCCCTTGCGAGACACGCTTTGAAGTACCTAAGACAGGATTTGCATTGAAGTCGACCACAGTTGGCGATTGTTCATCAGGATTATTATTTCCATCAGGATCAGGATCAGTACCATCCACACTATCATCTGTCAGGGGACCTTCTGGGGTCACCCCAGATACCTCTGCTGTGTTATTAAACGGCCCTAAATTTCCACCACAGCTTTCTACACGAAGGGCTATGAGTATCTGCCCTGTCTCACCTGGATCGATATCATCTGCGCCAGTCAATAGATTTATATCTCCTGTACCGTCATAGCTTTCATTCACCGTGAATCCACTTGAGGTTCTGCTGGCTATCATGATGTCACATGGCATCGGGAAGGTCATCGCTAAGTCATCAGTGACTTGCAGATCTGTGATCGCTACATTGCTGAAGTTCTCGATATTAAATTCATAGCTGACATCAAATGATCCATCAGAATTTAAGCTGGAACTCACTAAGTTTTTAGCTATACCCAATGCACGAACGCTTTGAAAATTCACAATTGTTGGTTCTTGCTCTATTGGACTACCATCATTATTAGGATCAGGATTACTGCCATCCTGAGAGATATCAGTAACTATCATACCATCAGCATCCAATGCCGATGTGGTAGCCGTATTGCTGAATGGTCCGGTATTACCAGCGCATTCACTCACCAATACTGTCAAATTGATGGCTCCTTTCTCTCCTATGGCTAATACGTCCACTCCTGCTAAAAGCTCTGTCGTAGACGAGCCATCATAAGCTTCATTGATGATGAAGTCATCACTGGTGATGCTGGTGATGCTTGCCATACATGGCGCTGGAAAGGTCAGTGCCAAGTCATCTACGACTTGCAGATTCGTCAGTGCGACATCTCCATAGTTTTGCACATTAATCTCATAGGTGACGAGGCCACTGCCATCAGGATTATCCACTACCTGGACAGCACGCTTGGCTATACCGATACCAGGATCTTGCACCACAGTAATCGTGGTGGTACACGTAGAGCTGAGTCCGCACTCATCAGTGACTGTCAGCGTGACTGGCGTGGCTCCTAAGTCAGCTATCGTGAATACCTCTTGTGAGATAGACCTGCCTAAGAGATCATCATTAGAACAGAGATCTGTACTCCCGCAGTCAATATCCACCACTGACACATTCACAAAGCCGACGGGCGGTATGCTAATCGAATAATCAGGGCAACACACAGGAGTCGGAGGCGTCGTATCCTCGATGGAGAATGTAGCTGTACCAGTCGTGGTATTTCCACATTCATCTTCAGCTGTGAATGTGAATACTTTAGCATCTGTAGCTCCGCAGCCACTGACTGTATTCGTCAGTTCTGCATTGATCATGGGGTCCATACCGCAGTCATCACTCCCTGTCACTGACATGAGCCAGGCATCGAGCTGTGCCGTATTCCCCGCGCCATCACATTCCACTGTCAGATCAGATGGTACATTGAGCACAGGTGGTACATTATCTATAGTGATCACTGAAGCTGTCGTCATGACAGCATTATCACATTCATCCGTAGCAGTAAAGGTGTAAGTGGTCGTCGTATTATTTCCGCAAGACATCACTGGTGCCGCAGCGGTAATGGTCCACGTGACAGCTCCACACTGATCAGCAGCTACAGCATCTCCATTAGCTGTGACCCAGGCTTGGATCAGGTCTTCATTATTTGGATCAGCGCAGTCCAGCACTAAGTCCATCGCTACCTGCTCGATCACTGGCGCCGTGCTATCTTCGATCGTGATCGTCCTGGTGCAACTGGTCGGATTAAGACATGCGTCCTCCGTGCTGAAGGTCACTGTAGTCACTCCTGTATTACCGCACAGATCAGTGGATGTGGCTGTTGCAAAATCATGAGTCACCATGACAGCTCCATCACATGCGTCCAGCGCGGATGCACCAGTCAGCCAGCTGCTGATCACAGCATCATTTACCTCTGCCCCACACTCTAAACTGATGTTTTCTGGACAAGTAAGAACTGGAGCTGTCGTATCGACGATCACAAAGTCTGCCGTCGTCATACTGGCATTACCACAGCCATCAGTCGCCGTGAATGTCACCGTTATTGATCCTGAAGAACCACAGTCGATGACAAAATTTTCTGTATAGTCATTTGTCCACACGATCGGACTACTGCAATCATCGGACAGCACTGTGGCTCCTCCGTTATCATTGAGCCAAGCCACTAAGGCTGTACTCTGATTCGTCCCATCACACATGATGGTCTCTGTGATGGCATCCGTGATGACCGGTGGAGTTGTATCATCTGTCTCATAAGTCGCCAGGCAGCTGAAACGGTTGCCCGCTTCATCTTCTACTGTATACTGATACACTCGCTCAAAGCTAGAGCCGCAGCTACTGAAGTCGGTCAAGAGTAAGGTGTCTACTGTGAGAATACCTGTACAGTTATCTTCGGATGTCGCTGCGATACCTGCATACCAGGCAGCGATATCGACATCGCTGCAGTCCACATCGACTTGATCATTGCACGTCAGTGATGGTGCTTCGCAATCAGCTACGATGACATCAAAGCTACAAGTGGCCACGAGACCAGCTGCATCGGTGATGGTATATATCACTACACTCAGACCTACCTCAAATGTCTCCACAGCTGCTGTATTACCTGGGCCCTTAGCTACTCTCGTGGAGCCATCTATTTCGTATTCGATCATTTGTCCTGTACAATTATCTACACCGATGGGATCAATGCGGTCATCTCCCGCCCAGGTACAGGTACCTGCATTGGTACAGACTTCGACTGCATTACTAGGGCATGATATGCTCGGGATATCACTGTCGATCACAGTGATGGTAAACTCACATATGCTGCTGTTACAGCCATCCGTAGCAGTGAATTCTACAGCTGTCGTCCCTAAAGGGAATACAGAGCCACTTGGCCTGAGCAGATCTCCGTTGTCGGGACTGGTCTGAGTGACGGTGACGAATTCATTGCACGCATCAGTAGCAGTAGGTGTGCTAAAGACGACATTGGATTCACATAGATCTACATCCACATTGACTACTAAGTCAGCAGGACAATTATCAAATGCTGGAGGTGTATCATCAATGAGTATGATCATAGAGCTACAGCTCATCTCATTACCACATTCATCAGTAGCAGTGAAAGTGATCTCGATATTTGCTGCCGCATCAATGCAGGTGAGCGCTGGCAGCGCATTAGGATAGTCATGAGTGATGGTCACAGCACTACAGTCGTTCGCATCAGTGGCTGTAGCACTAGCGAGCCAGCCTGATATAAGCTGATCATTATTATCATTACCACATACGAGCTCTAAAGTCGGAGGACATACCACAGTGGGCAGTGATGTATCTTCTATAATATATCGTGAGATGCCTGTGGTCGTGTTACCACACTGGTCTATTGCTGTGAATGTGTACTCTTCTGTCATAGTAGATCCGCATCCACTGATGGTATTTCTGACGCTGGAGATACTTGCCGTCCCACAATCATCAGTCGCCATAGCTGTGGCTAACCAGTCAGCGAGACTTATCTCTCCAGCATCTCCACACTCTACTGTGGTCTCCATTGGCACAGTAAGCACAGGAGGCACATTATCAATGGTGATCACCGAGGCCGTGGTGCTCGCAGCATTGCCACATTCATCAGTGGCGGTGAAGGTATAGGGTATAATGGTGTTACTCCCGCAGCCCATCATAGGAGCCGCCTCTACACTGGTCCAAGTCACTGATCCACATACATCACTTGCCACAGCGTCTCCATTGCGGCCGACCCATGCCATGATAAGTGCCTCATTATTCCCGTCTGAGCAGTTGAGCTCTAAGTCCATCGCCTCGACATCAAGTGTCGGAGGCGTATTATCTTCTATGGTAATGGTACGCATACAGCTGGACGGATTGCTACAAGCATCCATTGTGGAGAATGTCACTGTAGTCACTCCCGTCATACCACACTCATCAGTGGGCATAGCCGTAAGAAAGTCATTGGTCACTGAGACTCTACCCTCGCAAGCATCCACAGCTGTCGCTTCGTTGAGCCATCCATTGATGACGGCCGTATTAATATCTGAGCCACACTCCAGTACGATGTTATCGGGACAGGTCAGTGTCGGTGAGTCTACATCGACGATGGTAAATGCGGCTGTGGTCGTACTAAAGTTACCACATTCATCCGTTGCTGTAAATGTCACATTGGCACTTCCCGTGAAACCACAGGCGGGTGTAAGATTAGCTGTGTAATTATTGCTCCAAGTGACAGGACCACTGCAGTCATCACTGGTGAACGTAGCTCCTCCATTATTATTAAGCCAGGCGAGTAAAGCCGTACTTATACTGGTACCATCACAGACGACAGTCTCTGGTGCAGCCTCTGTGATTATTGGTGGTGTAGAATCATCTGTCTCATAAGTCGCTAGGCAGGAAGAACTATTACCTGCTGCATCTGTCACGATGTACTGGTAGACTCGCTCAAAAGTGCCACCACAGCTGCTAAAGTCAGTGAGCAATAGTGTGTCTACTGTCAGATCACCTACACAGTTATCTTCGGCAGTCCCTGAGATCATCGCGAACCAGCCGTCTATGTCTACAGAGCTGCAGTCGATGTCTAACTGATCATTACATGTGATTGTCGGCGACTCACAGTCCTCGACAAGGACGGTGAAACTACAGCTGCTCGTCAGTCCTTCATCATCAACAATGGTATAGGTAACATCATTAGAACCTAATGGTAATATCACTGCATCTCCTGATAAGGTATTCACACCCATCGCAGCAGATGTCACGGTATTCCCTTCTGAGGTCTCTATCGAATAAGTAACATCTAAGCCTGGACAGTTATCATTGTAAATAGGATCTGTGCTGGACTGACTCCCCCACTCACAGATACCGCTGTCTGTACACACCACTACATCATTACTGGGGCAGCTGATGCTTGGGACATCTGTGTCTACCACTGTGATTGTAAATCTACACTCTACCTCATTGTTACATTCATCTGTCGCTGTAAAAACAATCAATCTTGGGCCCTCTGGAAAGCTTGACCCGCTTGCTAAACCTTCTGTCTGTACGACACTGACATTAGCATCACAGTCGTCTAATGCAACTGGTTGTGAGTAGACCACATTAGCTATGCAGCCATCTACATCTACATTCACGATTTGGTCTGTCGGACAGTTGGCAAAATAAGGATCTGTCGTATCATCTACGGTAATCGTCGATGTACACATGACTGCATTCCCACAGCCATCCGTGGCTGTAAAGGTCACTTCTACAGTCGTCCCGTTCTCACAGAATAATTCTGGAAGAGAGCCATCATAATCGGTCGTGATTGTTACCTCGCTGCAGCCATTCACATCTTCTGCTGTTGCATTAGATATCCACTGCAGGATCAATAATTCGTTATTCGCTGCTCCGCACTCAAGCACCAAGGGTGCTGGACAAGTGATTGTCGGATTTTCTGTATCCTCTGTACTATAAGTGCTCGTCTCTGTCGTGCTGTTACCACATGCATCTGTCGCTGTGAACTGATATGTCTGTACCACGGTACCCCCGCAGCCTGATTCTTCTGAAAGTAAGGCCGTCGTGATCTCCACATCGCCACAGGTATCACTCGCTTCGGCTAAATCAAGCCAATCTTCCACACTCAGCTCGATATCACCGCATTCTTCCGTCTGGGCTGCTGGCACCACATCAAAGGTCGGATCTTGTGTATCCTCTGTGATGACCTGCGCCGTAGTCGTCGTCGTATTGCCGCATTCATCCTGAGCTGTAAATAGGTATGTCTGTGTCGCATTACTCCCACATCCTGTACCTGATGTCGACAAGATGGGCTCTAACCATTCGACGAGTCCACATAAGTCTGTCGCCAGAGCATCTCCATCCCTTTCTAACCAAGCGTCTATTGCTGTTTGGTTATCCTCTCCACACTCGACGATGAGATCTGTCGCTTCCACTATGATCTCTGGTGCGGTCGTATCTTCTATCGTGATCGTCGCTGTTGAAATCGAATCATTCCCACAGGCATCTATCGCTATGAATGTCACCGTTCGAACGCCTGTCTCTCCACATTCATCAGTGATCGGAGCCATACCAAAATTATGACTCACAGCCACTGTCCCATCGCATTGATCTATCCCTTGTGCTGTGACTAACCAGTTAGTAATGATCGCTTCATTTAGCGCGCCGCCGCACTCTAATGTAAGATCTGCCGGCACTGTCAAGTCTGGTACTGTCGTATCTTCTATGGTAAATACAGCAGTGGTACTACTGGAATTATCACATGCATCTGTGGCCGTAAATGTCACACTCACACTTCCTGAAGATCCACATTCTACGCTCAAATCACTTGTATAATCATTGGACCATGTCACCGGACCACTACAGTTATCACTCGTAAATGTCGCACCTCCTTGATTGTTTAGCCAGGCCAATAAGGCCGTGCTTTGATTAGTTCCATCACACTCGATCGTGAGTGAACTTGCTTCTGTTATCATGGGTGGTGTCGTATCATCTGTCTCATAAGTCGCTAGACAGGAAGAACTATTACCTGCTGCATCTGTCACGATGTACTGGTAGACTCGCTCAAAAGTACCACCACAGCTGCTAAAGTCAGTGAGCAGTAGTGTGTCTACTGTCAGATCGCCTACACAGTTATCTTCAGCAGTCCCTGAGATGATCGCGAACCAGCCGTCAATATCTACAGAGCTGCAGTCGATGTCTACCTGATCACTACATGTGATTGTCGGCGACTCACAGTCCTCGACAAGGACGGTGAAACTACAGCTGCTCGTCAGTCCTTCATCATCAACAATGGTATAGGTAACATCATTAGAACCTAATGGTAATATCAC
>CALFUK010000174.1 GCA_937929945.1 uncultured Saprospiraceae bacterium | reverse complement strand
TGAGTCAGCATGGCTTCTCTGTCAAATGATGTATTGTCAGGAGTCTCTGGCGAGCAGCAGTCCTCATCATCAGAGCAAGAGCTATAGCTCAGTGCTCCCAGGAGTAGCAAAAAGAAAAAACCGAATTTAGACGTGGACATTGGTAAGGACATTTTTAAGTGATCGTTTATGATCCAGCTTGTACTACAGTAAAATCAAATTTTGCAGCAATTGTTTCGGACATGGCGTCTAATTTTTCAGGAGTCATATCCCAGAATCCACGACCTGTGGTTAGCTCTGAGATCAGCGCAGTCACTTCTTCTGCATTAAAATAGGACTGGCCTGTAGCTATGTCATGCGTGAATCTAAGGCTGTAGACAAATCCGAATCCTTCTGATAGATCGTGGAAAGCTGTCCCGTATGCAGTGATGTCTCCATCTGCTGGCAGGTTAAGCTTCCCTTGTTGTAAGTAGTATACCGCTCTGATGGCAATCACTTTTGAGAGCTCCTGCTTGATGATGTCAGCTTGCTCATCTCGCAGTTCGTAGTCTTGGCCTACGATAGCGGCTCTGCCCAGCTTGAAGGCATTATATATGTTATCACTGATGCCTGCGAAGTCCTCATCTCCTTCCACTCTACCGAGATATTTATTTAAGAACTTATCATCATTTCCGATGCTGGCCACAGGATCTTCTGGTGTATCAGAGAAACCAAACAGGTAGCCATAGGCCTCGTCCCACTTGTGCTCCATAGTGGTGTAGCTCTTTCCTTCTGCTGGTGTGCTGCTGTTATTTTCTGCTCGGTTCTCTCCTGCATCCAGTACGGCAGGGCTGAGGTAGTTATTCAGGATTTGGTCCAGCATGAGAGCTCCGATGAGGCCTTTGTTGACAGCTTGATTGTATTCTAGTCCTTTGGAGTTGACATATCTCGCGGATGAGCCATCAGCGATTTGGCCTGCTGTACCGGGCTCTGCTAGTTGGTTTTCGTTGGGGAATACTTCTGTGGTCTGAGCTGATATCCATGACGCGAAGTCAGCTTTGATGACGGCTGCTTCTGCCGTATTAGCAGAGAAATAATCTGCTGATGCAGCTACCTTAGATTTTATACTTTTAGATGATTCATTGTAGGTCTCATTCGCATAGGGATTAGCGTCAGCACCGTCTGCCGTCTGGTTAGCATACATTTCTAGTAGCTCCATCTCTGAACGGCTAAAGTCAGACAATGCGGAGATGAGCTCTGTAGCCATACCGATCCTGGTGGTCTGTCCGCTGAATGATACTGTGGAGCTGCCGTCTCTCATAAAGTCATAGCTCGCAGGTGCTACGATCTCGCTTTCTTCTGGGGTCATATCAGGCTTGTCAGGGGCCTCATCCTTCTCACAAGAGATGATGCAGAGGCAGCTGAGAATGAGCAATGTGGAGCTAAGGAAATGTTTCTTCATTTTAGCTTATCTTTATTTAGACTTGATCAACATAAGCTCAAATGTATAACCTAAATTAGCATCTACAAAATTTATTTAGATTAAATCCAGATAAAAAATGCAATTAGTTTTCATTGGTCTTTTACCATTTCGGAAAGCGATTAATTGCGCTCGAAATGATACGTTTTCTCGCCAGACTTTGCTGCTCTGATAGCCCTTAGAAAAACTTAGATTTTCATAATGAAAACACATTCATCATCTTTGCGGTTGTATCTTAGGCATAAGTAATCGATAAAATTTTTCACTATGATTTCCAAGACAATACAAGATGCGCTCAATGAGCAAGTCAGAATAGAAGCAGAATCCTCACAGGTCTATCTGGCCATGGCCTCTTGGGCAGAGATTCAGCCAGGTATCAATAACATCACAAGCTTCTTCTATCGCCACAGTGATGAAGAGCGGATGCACATGTTGAAGCTGATTCACTTCATCAATGACCGTGGTGGCTTCGCTGTCATACCAGCGCTCAAGCAGCCAGCACTTACCTTTCCATCGATTAAGCATGCATTTGATTCTTTGCTCAAGCATGAGATCTTTGTCTCTGAGAGCATTAATAAGATCGTGGATATCTCCCTCTCTGAGAAAGACTATGCCACACATAATTTTCTGCAGTGGTACGTCGCTGAGCAAATCGAAGAAGAAGCCTTGGCCAGAACACTCAATGACAAGCTAGAACTCATTGGTGATGATAAAGGGGGATTATATCTCTTTGACAAGGACATCTTGACAGTGACTGTGGGGGGCGCATAGCAGTGCATACTTAACCAAAGTTATGTGGTCGATAAGTTGGCTTTCATTATGGTGAATTCACTTTGATTGATTAGCCTTATGTATGGTAGCTACAGAATGATTGTTTAGCCCTATGGCTGATTTTGATCTAATTATTTAAAAAACAACAATTTCACATCACATTATGATTACTTCTATGTGATGACATTTTGTGAGGCGCAGAGCTATTATATGGTTTTACGCGAGCATATATAAAGGCCTGAAGGTATATGTAAGAAGCAGATTTAGAAACTTTTAGTACCTCAAAAATAGAGGTCACATAAAACGCTTAGCTATTTCCAATCTTAGTCTGTTAAAAGTCATCTGCGAGTCATGATTCTAATTATACTTTAATTTAATGTATTCATTACCAGCATTATATGACTTATCTGAGAGTTGTTCTTATCTTTCGGAAGTCTTAATGTAATAGATCAAGACTCCACCCGAAACCTGAGCTATTTTTTAAATTAAAATCCTTCTAACATGAATAGAGTGTTACTACATTTCGTTTCATTGCTGACTTTACTTGTAGGCTTTTCTAATCTTAACTACGCGGCTCCTTCTCTGACATATGAAGGTGACGAATGTGGTCACGTCATCGTAAAGAATTTTTCCAATTGTCCTCAGACAGTATACTGTCACGAGATCTCAAGTGATAATAAAATATACAAAATGGGCGTCCTGAGCCCCAACAAAGAAATGACGGTCTATCCTACAGCTGATAGAGCGAGGGTCTACACTGAGAACAGCTCAGGATGGGAGAGTACGACCATGCACACGTCTAACTGCAATACATACACCGTATTAGTCCAACACTGCAGTAGCTCATACCAGTGTACGGTAAATATCGAAAATGATGCTTGTCGGAGACTGCAGCTCTACGCTTCTAAAAATGGAGAGTGGGTCGTAGATGATCATATAGAAGTCGGTGAGACATTAAAGTATCACACAGATAACAATAAGGCACTCATACTGGCATACAGCTACGATGAAATTGTAAAAACCATCAAAGCATCCTGTGGTCACTCGTATAAGATCAGTGATAATGACTGTGCAGTAGATTGTAACCTCTGGTTTAAAAATGATGCCTGCGACGAAGTCTGGATCTATAGAAGATACAGCTCTGACTGGTCCTACATCGGCAAAATGCAAAAAGGAAAAACCTACGAATATGGTTCAGATCCAGGAGCTAGCTTCATGTTTAAATACAGTGATGGTAAGATCATAGATACCTGGGACAGCCAATGTGGAGGATCATACACTGTAAAAGATAACTGTACCACCAGCTGTAAAGTGTACCTGAAGAATGAGGCCTGCGCTTCTGTGAAAGTATATCTGAGACGACCTGGAGACTGGAGCTATATCGGGACGATAGACCAGGGTGTCACATACAGCCACAGTACGACTAATGGCTCCACTTACATGTTTAAATACGCTGATGATACCGTCATCAAACAATGGACTGGCTGGTGCGGAGAATCATATACACTGACGGATGCATGTCAGGCTGAATGTGACTTCTACTTTAAGAATGATGCCTGCCATGATGTGAAAGCTTATAGACAGGATGGTAGCGACTGGAAGTATGTTGGACTATTGGATAAAGGTGTGACTTACAGACATACAGGAAGAGAACATACGAAGTTTCAATTCAAATATGATGATGGGACTCTGGTGGGAGAGTGGACAGGCCTGTGTGATAAGAAGTACGTCATCGAAGACGACTGCAATCAAGCCTGTGAGATGTACTTTAAGAATAATGCCTGCGAGGACGTATACCTATACCTCAAACGGAGCAATGATTGGTTCTATCTCGGCAAGCTGTCTAAAGGCAGAACTTACAAGCAAGCCAGTGTCAATGGTTCGAGCTTCATGTTCAAATACAGCAATGGTCATATCGTGAATACGTGGACAGGCTGGTGTGGTGAGTCATATGATATCAAAGACAACTGTGCTGTAGCATGTGAAGTCAAAATCAAAAACAGATCATGCGGGAAAATAGAAATTTTGACTAACCAAAATGGGATCTTGGTCTCTAAGGGGAAGATAGCCATCGGAGAAGTCAAAGCACTCCATGTCGCAGATAAAGCAGCCTTCATCTTTAAAAATGAAGATGGATCACATGCTGGTAGCTGGTGGGCTGACTGTGGTAAGCAATACACAGTACACCAAGAATGTGCTAAAGAGTGTGATGTGCACATCAGAAATCAAGCATGTGCCACAGCTAAAATTTATGCTGTCACTGATGCAGGATCTACTGCGGTAGGATCTGTGGATAAGGGCGAAAGGCTGACACTACATGATGCCATAGAGGGGACTAAGTACGTAGCGAAGTATGCTGATGGTACGGAGATAGGTAGCTGGACATCATCATGTGATGCGACCTACACGATTCAAGATGACTGTACTCAGCCATGTGACGATGTCACGATCACGGCCATCAAAATATATGATCAAGAGACTGATGTAGAAGTAGCCGGTATCGGGGCACTGACAGAGGGTATGATGATCAACGAGTCAGATCTGCCAAGTGCATACTACATCACAGCTGAAGTATCAGACCATACAGAGTCTGTCAGCCTGATCGTAGATACATGGGCTGTATGTGAAAACTATGCTCCATATACCTATCCTAATGCTGCCCATCAGGGCACTGACTGGGACGGTGGAGCAGGAGCACACTCAGTCACTATCAAGGCTTATGCTGCCGCTGACTGTAAGGAGACAGCATGTGCAGAGATGACAGTGAATTTCACCATTAAAGCTGAAGAGCCTACGACTCCCGCCTGTAACTTATCAGTCACCGTGACGCAGGATTCACTGGATTGTGATGGTCAGGTCATTCTGAGCGCTATCACCAGTGGAGCATCCATGTGTGGTGATAATAGTGGAGTAGCAGCTACGTGTGCGACAGCAGTCGCTACATCTAAAGGATATGTGCTGGATCCAGCTCAAGCAGTAGGATGTGCAGATGGTGTCGGTGCCAGACTATGGAGATCAGGTGCAGTAGAATCTACTTATATCGTCATTGACCTGGGAGCAGAAGTGCCAGCAGGTGGTCAGGTGTGTGCTACAATAAGACTAAAGCACTGTCTGAACACGGATGATGTTAACTCTAATGCATCCGTATCAGGATCCACGACGGTAGACGGTAGCTTTGCTGCCATCACGACGCTTTCATTCAATAATGAGGAGTTCGCTGAGATGTGCTTTGATCTGCCTAATGCAGCTCGATACATCAAGATAGAAGATACAGGAGGATGCTCATTCAGGTTGGATGCTCTGAATACAGGAGCTCATGGAGCTGCAAGCTCATCAGATGAGATCAAGTATACATGGATTAATGATGCAGGTGATACACTGGCACACAGTCAGTCTATCGCTATCAACCAAGCAGGTGTCTATATGGTCGCTGTACAAGATTGCGCTGGCTGCATAGCCGCTCAAGAGGACATTAACGTAGCGAGCCTCATGGCAGCAGACTGTACGACGAATTCAGCAGTGCTTGGAGGCCAGTTAGCTCTTACTAATGGAGATACCTCCATCGATATATGTTCAGGTGATGGCATAAGCGATGCATTTGATATCACGCTCAGTGGTGAGACTGGAGCTAATAGTACCTGGGTCGTGCTGGATGCCTCCAGAACTATATTATCCATCACGGATACACCACCATTCGATTTCGAAGGTAGGCCAGCTGGTCTGTGTATCATCTGCCATGTCAGCTACAACGGAGTCTTAGGAGGCTTCGTCGTCGGACAAAATGCGAATGATGTGACAGGTGACGTAGACTTCTCTAATGAGATATCAGTGACTAAGTTTGTCACAGGCGGACCATGTACTGGCGGCAATGCGACACCAGAAGATGGCAGCGTCATGACAGAGACAAGAAGTCTGAATGCTGACTGGAGCACGGCTCTGGAGCTGTATCCTAATCCAGTGGCCGATCAGCTCATCATCTCCGCATCAGCAGTGAATCACACTGCGACATCAGATGCTGGGACTGTCGAGATATTCTCCATTGATGGCCAGCTGGTCTTAAAGGATAATGTCAGACTGAGTCAGCCGAGCACTCTGGATGTGAGCCATCTACAGGCACAGCAGTTCTACATTGTCAGACTGAGTAATGAGGTAGAAGGAGTCAAGACAGCCAGAATCTATAAAGCCAAATAAAAATGAAGAGATGATCTTTCATCTCCATAATTAGTTATCATATTCAAAAGCCTGACAGTGCAAACTATCAGGCTTTTGTTTGTTTAGGGACTATCGCCAAATTTCATATGTGGGCTCATCGTATGAGTAGTAGTATAGATGGTAGCTGGCGTTATTTTTTGAAGGTGGCAAAATCAAATTTTAAGGGCACTCAATGAGATCTACTCTACAGCATCGAAGATTTGCATCACTTGCTGGTAGTCTGGGTACAGATGGAGAAGGCATTTTATACGGTTAATTATATACACTGGTTCAGCCAGCATAAAAAATCAGCATCTATGACCGCTGGGACAATCTGATGCATTGCACATCAGAGTGCGCTATCAGTGATCAAAATGTGCTGATACGGCCAGGCGTGAATGTGGCTGAGGTAGAGTGTCGTGTGGATGAGCCTGATGAAGTGGAGCAGGTTTTGCAGAGCTTGACGGTGTTGTGAGTGAAATCAGCTATCGATAGTTTATTTATAATAATCTCATTTTCAATATATTATGACCTGTCTGTGATTTATCTTATGTTAAATAGACTAAATTTTTAAATAGTCCATGTCTTCACTTCCGCTGTTAAAGTTGCAGACTCTTACGGCCATCCTTCTTTCATATCTGAATAATTAAATATATTAATGGTGGAAGACTTTAGTTCTCTGCTTTTTAGCACCAGACTGTACATTCTATTTCAGCCGTTCCCCCGCGCTGAGATTGCTGTTGCATTAATTTAAAAGTTAGAACATGAATTCAATCTCAATCCATTCACTTACACCACCTATAAAGATTCTTACCACGACAGTACTGGTAGTGTTAATCATGATCACGCTCCAAGCCCAAGACGGCAATGACCTGAATCAACAGACCTTGGCCAGAATACAAGATGACTATTTAGTGCTCCCATCAGCCGAAGGCACTGCTCTGGGTAAGTATGGAGAGTATAATGTTAATCTGTATACAGGTGTACCCACCATTCCGGTTCAATTGTATACCATAGCGGGACATCAACTAAGCTATTCATTGGGTTTGCAGTATAATGCATCAGGCATTAAAGTATCAGATGCTGCTACTGCTGTGGGCATTGGGTGGAAGCTTATGAGTCAGCCGATGGTATCGCGAGTTGTATCAGGTGATCCAGATATGAATCATAACTATTATAATCACGCAACGACAATTAAGGATGGCTTGATTATACCACAAGTTACCGATTATGATGAGATCGAATATTTATACGAGGTAGCCAGAGCAAATCTTGAAACCCAACCTGACCAGTTCTACTATGATCTGAATGGGCGGAGTGGTAATTTTTACATTGACCCAGAGAAGACCATCATACAAGCGGAACATGCGGATATCATAATCAATCCAACTTTTGATGCTGACGGAGACATCGTTTCATTTGAAATGATTGATGAGCATGGTCGCATTTACACTTTCGATATCACAGAGCGTACTAGCATTCAGTATGATGATAATGTTGGATCAGATATCAGATTGAGTCGCAATACCACTTATCTAACACAATCGTATAACAGTTCTTGGTATGCCAGTACAATCGAAAGCTATGACCAAAAGGAAAGACTAGATTTTAGCTACTTGACAGCATCAGGCACATTAGCTATCCCAGTGAATTATGACTTATTTACATCCGAGGTATTTCAAACTTGTACTGAAAATGGATCGAGCAATACCAGTAATATGACTGTGGCAGGCGCACCATCCACAAGTACATTTATCCAGGATAAAAGATATCTCGATGAAATCAAATACAGTATCGGGAATCAAGAAGTGGAGAAATTGGATTTTAATCTTTCTGATGTGACAGTCACATCCAATAAATATGCTACTGATATGCAGCTCGATAAAGTAGCATTAAGTAAGAAAGGTACGTCAGGTACATTAAAAGAATGGGGCTTTATATATAATGACAATACGGGCAGATTGACACTTGAAAGTATTACGGAAAAAAGCGGAATGTTGACGGGAAAAAAACATGAATTTGGCTATTACGCTACTCACACACTACCAGAGTTCACCAGTAGTAAAATAGACCACTGGGGCTATCATAATAATGGTAGCGCTCTTTTACCATCTTATTCATCAGCTACGGGTCAAGTGAATAGCAGCAATCGCAATACAGACCCTAATCGAGTGAAAGCAGGATCTCTCTCATCAATCACTTACCCCACAGGTGGTAAGACAGAATTCACCATGGAGTCTCATAGCAGAGACATTGTTGAACTGAGTGGAGGATATACTGACATTACCAATGGAGGGGAAAGTATAGTACATGAATCATGTGACTTTACGCTTGCGACTTGTTGTTCACTCATTAACGGAGATCCTGAAGGCAGCCAGATCATAGAGACAGTATACATCACACGAAAGATGATTGATGACGGCTATTTGTTGATTGATGCTGACTTCATCGATTGCACGAATGGGGGTCCGGCACAGCGGGTCGTTAATATGGTACAATTTGAGATCGAATTTTTAAGTCTTGATTTGAGCACATCCTATGGTACATATCATAGCCCTTCTGGCATATCGACTTCATATTCGGATCATCTTAATTTTAGCACTGCATTCACCATCAATACACCAGGCACATATCGCATCCGGGTATTTGGCTCAAGTACAAAAGTTATAGTGACCTGGCAAGAAGAGCATACTTCGACCACAGTAACACCTGAATATGTAGGTGGACTCAGGATAGCCGACATCAGTCATTTTGATACCAATGGGAATATCATCAAGCAGACGAAGTATGATTACACACGTAAGATTACAGGAGCTTCAAAAGCGTCTACGGCTAAGCTTTTCTCAGAGCCTAACTATTTGCTCACAGGTAGCTACATAGAGTATAAAATCAATGAATTTCCACCCTCAAGTGAATCAGATAAGACCTGCATTACTGCAACTATTTCTTCAACAAGTCAGCAAGAATTAATACATGTACAGGGAAGTCCAATAGGCTATAGTAAAGTGACTGAGATCCCAATCAAAGATTTCAACAATACCAATATCACTTATGGTAAGACTGTACACCATTTTCATAATAAAACCTTTGATAATACAATTGCAGATCCTGTCTTGAATGGTCTACTCCGAAAGAAAGAGATATTTGATAATAATGGTAAATGTGTTTTAGCAGAGCAAATGCAATATTCGACAGATGACGGTAGCTCGACTCAGAATACGCGCTACTTCGGATACACAGTCATACCAGACTCGGATCAAGACAATCAAGTCCATTATATGAGATCGACTTCCAATGAATATATCTGGACAGAAGAAATCAATGAGGCGCAGCAAGCCGCAGAATTCAGAACATACAAGACAAAGCTCAAGAGAAAGAACATCCGGAGAATGGAGCAGAATTATGTCCACCCCAAGCGCTCGCGCTCTTCCAGATATTATTACAATGGCAATACCCTAGTAGACAGCTTTGCTGTCGAAGAGATCACTCAGTACCAGAACCCCATCTACCTATCTCAGCCTACACACCAGACCATAAGTAATTCTGATGGGACCGACTACGAGACAAGATTCTTTTACATCAATGATTATCAGGCTGGCACTATCAAGAATAATATGTCGAGTCGTCATATTCTACTACCTGCCTGGAA
Organism: uncultured Saprospiraceae bacterium; assembly: GCA_937929945.1. GTDB lineage: Bacteria > Bacteroidota > Bacteroidia > Chitinophagales > Saprospiraceae > CALFUK01. The sequence goes on along the minus strand of CALFUK010000174.1, from coordinate 2,769 downwards.
GACAGAACAGTATGTGACGGATAATAATAACACTTATCAGTCTGATGGCTATCGCTCTTTATGGGTTCAATCATTAGGATCAATCTATCCCGAAACAGAACAGAGGTACGAGATGACATTTAATGCTGCGGGAGCTGTATCAGCTGGCTCTTGGCAAAATCAGAGAATCATCAAAACCAGAGATAGCCGCAATGGATTACCCATCAGCATAGAAGTCGATGGCTGGGATGACGCTTCTGGCAGTCCAATCCCAATCCAACTAAGCTGGAGTAATACGGGTAAGCTCACGTCACAGACATTTAGCTCCTACGTCAAGTTATTTGCTTATGGTGATGACCATGATCTGATATCCAAATACACCAATCATGATAACACTTCGCAGTCATATACCTATGATGCACTGTTACGTCCAATGACAATCAAGGACGACCAGAGGAATGTCACCACGACAATAGATTATCATTACAGTACTAGTGCATCTGACTTGAGTTATCGCAGGCTCAGCACTAAATATGCCAAGCTTGGATCGCAAGCAAGAACCTTAATCAATTTAGAATATGTCAATGGACTCGGCTGGCCAATACAGTCTAAGAGAATGCGTCAAGGCCCTACGGCTACACAAAGTATATTGCACAGCACCGGCTATGACAGCTATGGTAGACCCATATTGGCTTACGAGCCACAGCTTGGTGACAATTCAGAATCATACGAATCACCATCATCGGCAGTGACGACGACCATGTATGAAGATCATGCCCTCAGTAGAAAGCTACAGACGATAGATGCTGCTGGATTCACCAGCAGTTACACTTATGGTAGTAATGATCTTGCTACCGATGTCCCTGGTTATCCAGTCCATTCCCTGGATAGATTGAGTATTACCGATGGCAGAGGACACATCGATCACGTCTACACTGATAGAATGGGCAGAAGCGTGATGAAGATCAGAGAGAACGGTGATGATAATAATGAGCAAGCAAAGACACAGACGATGTATGACCATAAACATCGACCTACAAAAGTGATACCTCCTGATGCCTCAAGTGGATCTGCTAATCTGATCTACACCTACTTATACGATGCTGATGATATGGTCAGGGAGAAGAAGATATCTGATGCTCAGAAGATTGAGTATCGATATGATGACCGAGACTTGTTGCTCTATCAGCAAGACGGGCTACAGCGCAGTCAGAATAGATGGTACGGCTTCACTTACGATGAGTATGGTAAGGTCCTACAGGAAGGATGGGCCTCCTCAGTGGGTGGTGCCATCACCGCAGAGATCAGTAATACCTATGGTACTGGTGGTATCAGTATAGATAAGCTCAAATCACAGTCTATCAGATCCACTGATGGGACTCGCATCTATGACCACAGCTACAGCTATTATAATACAGGCTTACTCAAGCAGCATAGTTATGAGCATCTGTTGATCCCTGATGGTACGTCTGTTATAGATAAGTATAGCTATGATAGTGCAGATAATATACTGACGGAAAGCCATGACATGACTGCTTATACAGCAGACCCTTTCGCATACATCATCAAGCATGACTACGACCACGCTGGCAGAGCATGGACTCAGACGTATGGTCAAGGGCAGATACCTGCTGACCGATTATGCACTAAGCGTTACACCGTCAGAGATCAAGTAGACATTTTGACGATTGGTGATGGCTTACAAGAAGTCAACTATAAATATCTGAATAATGGATACCTGGATCAGATCAATGGCAGTGCTTTATCAGGTACAGATCTTTTTCAGATGAATCTGGATTACGATGATGCTTCTAATATAGACGTATGGCAGTGGCGATCATCAGGACTGCCTAATCGATCTTACGCATACAGTTATAATTTCTTAAATCAGATAGAAGCTGCCGATATGCATGGATCATCGACTAATGCTTATAGTGCTGCATATACATACAATGATTATCGTGGGAATCTAAAGACCATCGATAGGGTCTCATCTGATAATAATGAATTCATAGATAAGCTTACCCTGAATTACATCGCAGGTACCAATAAGATGACCAATATCTCAGATACGGGAGATCCTGGTTATGTCTTCTCTGGATATGTACCTAATTCCAGTAGCTATACTTATGACCAGAATGGAAATATAACCAATGATCCTCCCAGGAATGCCGCTGTATCTTACGAGCACTTTAATCTACCCAGATCCATTATCAGTACAGCCAATAATAGCTCCAATGTGTATCAATATGATATGCGTGGCACATTACATCGTACAGTCACAATAGAGGGTGGTGTCACTGCAGATGATCGTCACTACATCGGCAATGTGGAGTATGTCAATGGACAGCTATATCAAGTCAAGCATGATCATGGTTTTATCAAGCTGTCGCCAATGCCTCAAATCACGACCTTTAGAGCAGGCAATAAATCTGGCACTGAAGATACATACTGTAGAGACATAACCAGTTGGGAGGTAGGCTATCCTCCAGCAGATGTAGATCTATATTTTGAAGACTGCGGAAATCTTACTTATGGATTTGAAGTAAAATTAGGTGCTGAATATTTAATCACACCAAAACCATTCGCCAAAGAAGATCAGCATTGGTTCATCGAAGACCATTTAGGCAATACCAGAGTTATATTCAAGAATAATAGTACCATTTCTCAGCGCTATGAGTACTACCCATTTGGTATGCGCTTTGATCAAAATTCCTTATCTTTCAATTATACTTACAACGGTAAGGAAGAGCAGAGAGGCCTTGGAGAAGGGTTGATGGCTTATGGGGC
>CALFUK010000173.1 GCA_937929945.1 uncultured Saprospiraceae bacterium | reverse complement strand
AGAACAAGAACTCTATCAAGTCAAAAACCAAAGTGGCCAAGACCCGCTGAATTTCCCCATAAAACTCAACAATAGATTTGCATCATTACGACGAAGTGTGGAGACAGGGGATGCGAGACCAACAGCAGGTGCTTATCAAGTATTTGAAGAATTAAAAGTAGAACTCAGCGAGCTACTGCAGCAATTACAAAAATTAGAAAAAACCCATTTATCTAAGCTTAATAACATGCTACAAAATGAAGGCTTGGAGCGGATAGAATAGTAAATAAAAGGCTTTACTTCATGAAGGTTCAATCTCCATACTGAATACAAACATTCTTGGGCTCGGTAAAAAAGCGAAGCGCTTCTAACCCACCCTCTCGGCCGACGCCAGAATACTTCATCCCACCAAAAGGCGTCCTTAGATCTCTCAGCATCCAGGTGTTGATCCAGACGATGCCAGCTTCTATGTTCTTAGCTAAGCGATTGGCTCGGCTCAAGTGCTCTGTCCAGATCGTACAGGACAGGCCATAGGGAATGTCATTCGCATAGTGCAGCACTTCTTCCTCCGTCGTAAAAGGCATGATGCTAACGACGGGGCCAAAGATCTCTTCTTGATTCGTCCGACAATCATGACTGAGGCCCTCGATGACCGTGGGTGCAATGTACCATCCGCCTTCTGATCCCAGAGGATGTACCGCCTTCCCACCTGTGAGAATAGATCCGCCTTCTTGCTGAGCTAAGTCAATGTAGGACAGGACTTTCTGATAGTGAGCTTCTGATACAATGGCCCCGAGATCAGTATCTTCTGCTGATGGTAGCCCTACCGTTAGCGCACTGACTCGCTCCACAAAATCAGTTTTGAATCTTTCGTACATACTCGATTCAACAAAAATCCTTGATCCACACAGGCAGATCTGCCCCTGGTTCGAAAAAGAAGACCTGACTGTGGTCGTCAGCATTTTCTCATAGTCACAATCCGCAAAAATCAAGTTGGGATTCTTCCCGCCCATTTCGAGGGATAACTTCTTAAACATGGGTGCGGCCACTTGGGCTATCTCGCGCCCCACTCTGGTACTACCTGTGAAAGAGATCGCTTTAATCCCTGCATGCTTTGTGATTTCTGCACCAACGGCTATCCCATCGCCATGCACCACATTGAGTACGCCTGGAGGCAGTCCTGCTTCGATGCATAGCTCTGAGAGCAGATAGGCGGACATAGGAGTCACCTCAGATGGCTTGGCGACTACCGTATTACCAGCGGCCAGCGCAGGCGCTATCTTCCAGGTGAATAAATACAAGGGCAGATTCCAAGGTGAGATGGTACCGACTACACCCAGGGGCTGACGCAGGGTGTAATTAATCGCATCCGGCATCTCATGCGACTCTGATGAAAACTGTGTGATGGCCTTAGCAAAGAATCTAAAATTAGCCGCTGAGCGTGGGATATCGACTGACCTGGCCAACGAGATGGGCTTTCCATTATCCAGTGATTCAGCTTGTGCCAGCTTTTCCAGATTTGACTCTATGAGATCAGCTATCCGCAGCAGCACCGCAGATCGCTCGTCAGCAGAGGTGCCTGACCATCCTGGAAAAGCCTGAGCAGCAGCTTGGTAAGCCAGCTCTACATCCTTCACATCAGAGGCAGGAGCTTCTGCATACAGCTCTCCTGTTGATGGATCATACACTGGCAGGTACCCAGCGCCTTTCGCTGGCACTAATTCTCCATTGATGTAGTTGCTGATTTGTTTCATTTATTTGAGTCTTATAACTTCTAATTTACGATTATGATGACTTTCGAATAGAATGCCATTTTCTAAAGTATATACGTGTTTGCATATAACTTCCCAACACGTGCAAAAATTCAATTGTTAACCATCGACTCAGTTAAGGCAAAAACGCCACTGCCTTTATCTCAATTAATAAATTAGAATGGGGCAACTGGTGTACAGCCACCGTAGTCCTCGTCGGGCCTGTGTGATCGAAGTAGCTACCGTAGACCTCATTATACCCCGCGAAGTCTGACATGTCTACCAGAAAGGTGGTGATGTCTATGACATGAGAAAGGTCAGCATCCATACTCTTCAGCAGCTCAGCTATGTTGTCGATCACAGCTCTGGTCTGCAGTCGGATATCGAGCTGCCACTCGCCTGCAGCATCCTGCTCAGCACCGACGTGCGTATTATCAGCTCTGCGGCTACTGGTGCCCGAGATATAGATGAAGTCACCCACTCTCTTGACATGAGGATAATGACCTAATGGCTGGGCTTTATCTGCTAAGACTTTACTATTCATATATTTATTCAAATTCTAAGGCGTATTGCCAATCAACAAATAATTAATTTTAGTCATCCAGTTGGGTGTCTTAACTATCCACGTCATATACATTTCATGTATTTAAATTTCAAGGACAAACACCTGTCGGCAAATAACTACATTTAGTCATCACCTTGGGTCACTTTATTATCTACGTCATAGACCTTTCATCTTTTGCTTTTTAATTGATACAAGACTGGTCTGCTTGGTACAGCATCCAAGCTGATGGAGGGTACCTGCAGATTCAAAAGATACAGTCCATCCGCTATCTCGTCTGGAACAAAGATGAGTTCAGTAATCGTACAGTCTTTTCTGGATCCGCTGGTCGCAGTCGTCTCCTTTACCTTCCAGAACAGCCTGTGATTTTCCAGTGCACCATCATCCACTTCCCGATCTACTGAGGGCAGATCTAAAAGCAAATGCTGCACCTGTAAGTCTACAATATACATCATGGCTTCGGCAGATAAATAGGGCGGATTCGTCCCTGAATAATCAGCTGTGAGCTTGGCTCCAGTGTTGGGTTTTGTCCTGATGATTAGGGCTTCTATCGGACCTTCGTGCACCAGGTCAGCTATTGCATTGCGAGTGATTACACGATCACCATTTTCCATCTCCGTGAGGTCTACACTGATCACTCGCGCCATATAGTGATAGGCCTGCAGGCACTCATCGATCAGCTCCTGCTGCTGGGTGATGTGACCCAAGCCTTCTGTGTGAGTGCCATTCCCGTGTGGATTCAGCTTGACATTGTAAAAATTCACTGGTGCTCCTGCTTGCACTGAGCCAATAAAATCACCTGATGCGAAGGGTGTGATCTCTACGGGTGGCGCATAGAAGCATCTGGCTCCACCCATCGGAATGGATATGTCCAGCGGCTGTGCCAAATCACAACGGTACGCTTCACCTTGATGCTGCAAAT
>CALFUK010000172.1 GCA_937929945.1 uncultured Saprospiraceae bacterium | reverse complement strand
TGGATTAGAGAGGCTGAAGCAACCTTGTAGGTCATCAGCATTCATACCCATTTCTGCACCCATCAGCCCGTCTTCGAAGCTGAGGTGCCAGACTATGCAAGTACCAGCTCCCGCACCATCAAAATCGACAGCAGAGAAGGTCGGTGGTAAGCCTAAGATCATGCCATCCGCATCTGTAACGACCCACTGTGCGTTCGTTCCAGAGTTTCCTTCCAGCGTGATGCCGTCAGCAGGAATGTTATCTGCTGCACCATCGCCTACACAGTAAGTAAATGGTCCACCTGCCAGTGTACCACCTGCGACTGCACAAAGTGATTCGCATACAGCACCATCAATATTTCTATTTACTGTGATTGGGTTAGATAAGCTGTAGCATCCTTGAAGATCGTTAGCATTCATACCAACAGCCGCACCCGTCAATCCATTTTCGAAACTTAAGTGCCAGACTAAGCAAGTGCCAGCTCCTGCACCATCAAAATCGACGGCAGAGAAAGTAGGCGGTAAGCCTAAGATATTACCATCCGCATCTGTGACAACCCATTGTGAGTTCGTTCCTGTATTGCCTGATAGTGTGATACCATCTGTAGGGATGTTATCAGCTGCGCCATCGCCGACGCAGTAGGTGAATGGACCACCCGTCAGAGTACCTCCTGAATTAGCTAAGGGTGCACCAACACCAAAAATGCTGAGTTCGTCGATATCCCAAACTGAGGCATTAGCGCCGTTTCCTATGGGACAGTATGCAGTTAGCTCGAATGCAAACGTAGTGTTCTGATTCACCTGAAAATCTGGATCAGAAGTGAAATCAAATACTCGTTCTCTCCACCCAGTGCTGGTAAATAAATCCTCCATTCGATAGACTTCATTGTCATCTACTGTCACCCTGACGCCGTACCTTCGAGGTAGGTTATTCAGACCTGATGCTCCATCAATCCAATCAAAAAACATTGGTGCTTTTTGATAGAATGAGATACGGCTGATGCCTGAGGGATTAGCCTCAGTAGCTCGAACCATTACCTCGAATCTAATGGCTCCATCACTATCAGCCTGATAATCGCAGGATTGATCTGCCTCTACACACATAGCCAAAGTATTGTTGACTCCAGGCGTACATGAGTGTTTATTGACTTGAGGATTACGTCTGTATAATCCATTTTCTGAGATGCCTAAGGTCGAACATAGTTTTGACGTCGACTGGAATTCAGAAAAGTCCATGTTATCACCGCTGAAATTAGAGATGCATTCATTTAGACTGAAATGAATGTCAGCTGTGTCCTGAGCTGTCATCATGGATGTCGTCAGAAGGCATAGGAGTAAGAGTTTTAAATGTTGGTACATATTAAAGTTCTTTAGATGAGAATGATAAAAAGTAATTAGTCTGTCGGTTATGGAAGCTCGTCAGAGCACAATATTTCTAAAGTTTATAAATAATTCCAAGGTTACTGTTCAGGTATTTAATGTTCGTAGAGGGGTCATCACTTGTCGTTTGATTTCGTAAGGTACTGATTGATCTGTTGAACTGGGTACGCAAGCCTATGCTTAGTCTCGGGTTCAGGCTTTGCTCAATTCCTATTTGTGCATGTATACTACTAAAATTATTCACGTCTTTCGTCATCTCTCGGGGTTTCATGTTGTATTGAGATACAACATTCGAATTTACGACTAAGGCGGCATTAAAGTCATTATTGATTGATCCTATCATCTCATAGTTATATCCAAGACCGGTGTAGAGACGGGTGGAATTAGAAATGGAGAGGTAATACTTTGCTCCAAGAGAGAAGCTAGTGGTCTTGAGAGTCTGGTCAATGTTAGTATTGGTGGCTAATTCATCACTGATGTCGATTGGACTAGTGCCTACATCAAATAGAGCCGTCGAGACCACGGAACCGACTGGGGACGTGATATCCATCGACATGGCATACTCATTAGCAGAGTGCTGGGATGGCATATAGCTTGTCGATTCGCGAAGTAAACTGGTATTATGAAACTCGTGACGGGTGACACCAGCTGCAATTGAGAAGTCTCGACTCACATTCCACTGGCCAGATACTCCATAGCTGTGACCAGCATATATTTTGTCGTACTCTGTCAGAGAGGCATCAGAGGCCATGGTGATATTTTTCATTCCTAAGGTGGAAAAATTGACACCCGAAAATAGTTCTATTTGAAAAGAAGGAATGGAAATTTGTTGGTTTTCAGCAGTGGCTAGCTGAAAGTCGGGTCTAATTTTTTCTTCAGATAGATCAAATGGCAAAATAGCGATGCTGGGTAAGATAGAGAAGGCGAGCGCGGTACTACCAATATGGATATCATCACTGGAATGGCTTGATGTCTGAGCTACATTCATCTTGGCGCTGTGCTCATTAGCAGGCTTAGTTTGTCTCATTTGCATTAGACCCTCTGACGAAGTCTTGCTTGACACTAAGTCAGATGATTTAACCATATCTATGTCATCAGTTCCCTTGTAAATAGATTCAGAAATAGGATTTGTAACCTTGAATTTGACTTTGGACACAATCTCTTTATCTCTTAAAAAATTATTTGTGACTGATGTGATATGTGAATTTGTAGCATGATTGCTCACTGGATTAGCAGCTGACTTAGTGGGTATTGGGTCAGCTTGAATTTTTTCAGTTGGGTTGGTTTGAGTATTTTGGATACCAGATACAGGAGGATGACTGGTAGGTATCGATGACCCTACAGCAACGTTGCTGAGGTCATTTTGATTTTTTGACACTTGATTTGTTTGAATATTCTCCTCTATGTGATTGACTCTTTTACTGATCCCATTTAGTTTGCTATTGTAAATGTAAGAGCTGCCCAAGACGATAAGGCCGAGCAGACCTAATAGAATGTATATCGGGACTAATCGTCGATCCTCCTTTTCCTCTCCGTAGAGCTGGTCCATGGCCTGATCGAATATATCATCAGGCGGATTATTCCATCCTCGATCTTTTTTTTCGGCCTTCTTCAGCTTTGACCTGAAGAAATTATCCAAAGCTCTATTTTCAGACTTTTTCATATACTCTGTAGTTAATCAGGTATTCTACCTTTTCTTTTAATATCTTCTTTGCCTTAAAATATTGAGACTTAGAAGTACCTTCTGAGATGCCTAGTTTGCTTGCTATTTCTTTGTGTGAGTAGCCTTCCACTGCATACATGTTAAATACAGCTCGGTATCCATTTGGTAGCTTTTGCACGAGTCTTATAAGTTCTTCTGCGGAAAGCTTGTCTATAGGCGTGACATCATTAGTCGTCATGTCTACATCATCCTTGATTTCTACCTCGGAGAGCTGACTGACTTGTTTTCTATGGTAACTGTAGCACTCATTTAAGACAATCTTGTAAGACCAAGAACTGAATTTACCTAATTCAGCATCATACTGATTGATCTTGTCATAAATTTTTATGAGGGCATTCTGTAAGATATCATTTGCATTTTCTCTTTGGCTAGCATACCGCAGGCAGACTGTGTACCACTGGTTTTTGTAGAGGTCATACAGTCTTCTTTGCGCTACGCGATCCTTTTTTAGACACTTTGCTATAATATCTTTTTCTTTCAGCACCTAGGAGTTTGTGACATGATTACAATAGGGTATATGTAGAAGTGGAGGAGAAGGTTGCCTCGTACTCTGAAGATTTCTCTTTTTTTCGGCTTGGATCAAGTATGATCGGCTTCTATGCTGAGATTTGTCTTTCAGGAGACTCTGTTGGTGTCTATTCCACCTTTTAAAGTTAAGGAACCTTCGAGTAAGAAGCTGCCTCTTTTTCAAGAAGATTCTAAGTATTTTTATTTCATTCTGAAATATAGACCACGGAGTCGAGCATCGAATTCTGCCTCCGCATCGCAGCCTATTGTGATATTGTAACATTCGTGGTATGCTGTGAGCATGAACGAAGCCAATGAAGTGATCGTCAGATTTGCATCATAGAATTGCTTTTTAGTACGATGGTCTACAGATCTAAGATCAATATAGGCCTGTAGCTTAAGTCATACACTGTAATTATCATGAAGCCAAAGTGGATAAGGCCTTCTCTATTGTATCTGGAAATTAGCTAGTGGAGCTTGTTACCGTTCAGATCCGAAAGTCATTTTCCAATTGTCGTTTTTTGATCAGTTAGATCGTCTCAATTATATAGACTCAATACTGCAAAGTAATGACAAGTGGTACCTGCTAATACAAAGGCATGCCAAATGGCATGGGTATAAGAGAGTTTCTCATTGGCGTAGAAGAAAATGCCAATGGAGTAGGCTGCTCCACCCGCAATGATGAGTGAGAGGGTACTTCGATCCACACTCTCGACTAAATCTGAATAGTAGAAGACAATCATCCAGCCCATTAAGACATACATGAGGATGCTTAGGGTTTTGTATTTGTGGCGAAAGACCAGCTTAAATACTGTGCCAGCTAAGGCGAAAGCCCAGATCATATAGAAGATACGCCACCCACCATTCGCGCTCATTTTGACCAAGGCAAAAGGGGTGTATGACCCTGCAATCAAAAAATAGATGCAAATATGATCTATGAGTCGCATCAGGGGGCTGTATCCAGATTCGTATAGCTTAGCGACATGATACGAGACAGAGGCACTGTAGAGAATGATTACAGAAGCGCCAAATAGAACGGCAGAAAAGACACCACAATCCAAGGCTACAGAGCCTGCTCGAATAATCAAGTATACGACCCCGATGCATCCTAAAGCTAGGGCAACACCGTGGGTCCATATATTGGCCTGCTCTTCTATCCGCAGTCGTCTATCTGTGATCATAGCTTTTTGCCACTTAGTGATTCTTGGATGGTCTTGTCCAAAGCTTTATGTGCGAATGGGGCCGTGTAGGCATTGAGCTCATCCATAGCGCCTAATATCTTATCCTTATCATCGGCTTGTACGAGTGTCTCTAATGTCGAGGCTAAGGCCTTCGTCTTAGTGATTTCTTCATTCGTCAGAATATCACTGTGTTGGCTTAAGAATTTATTGGTGGCTAGTACGATGCCGTTAGCTTCATTCCGAGCTTCTTGCAGCGCTTTGATTTTCATATCAGCATCAGCATTCTGAATCGAATCAATCAGCATTTTAGCCATATCCTCTTCACTGATCCCATAGGTAGATCTGATCTCCACTTCTGTATTGACATCGGACCTGAGCTCTTTGGCTTTGACTCGGAGGATGCCGTCAGCATCGATGAGAAATTGGATCTCGATCTTCGGCAGGCCCGCTGGCATGGGAGGGATACCTGACAGGACGAACTCTCCCAGCTTCCGATTGTGCTCCACTAAGTCTCTTTCTCCCTGGTAGACAGCTACTTTGAGTTTGGTCTGGCCATCCACGGAGGTGGTGTACTGCCTGCCCACAGAGGAAGGTACCTTGCTGTTCCTTGGCAGGAGCACATCCATCAGTCCGCCCACAGT